>CAYRXP010000113.1:4686-5960 GCA_964428145.1 uncultured Enterobacteriaceae bacterium | reverse complement strand
CATTGCTCATGACTCCTTAAGTCAGGACAAACTAATCCTACTGATTAGATTATTGCAATTGCCTCTTTTTGTAAGGCTTATGAAAACGCGTGGATCGTTGATCCAGTCAAATATGACGGCTGGGACTGATACGGTGCCAATGAGTATCACACCGACCATGCAATGCATCGTCCGGTAAATTCATTTGTGTCCATGTATGTCACTTCTATTTGCGGGCCTTTGATGCTGCTTTTTTAAGCCTCGCAAGTTGTTTTTTCTCCCAGATTTCCCCCGCTGCAAGCATCTTCCTGGCCTTTTGTTCACTTATTTTGACAAGTTCCTTTTCCCGTTTCATGGCAGCTGCTAGTTGATCCTTTAATACTGCAATCTCATCTTTAGCTGCAATCTTGACGAGTTTTAATTCTTCCCTGGCAGCATTCTTGGCGACGATTAATGCTTCTTTCGTGGCTATCAGGTCCCGTTTCAGCCTGGCCGTCAGGGCATGTCTGCTTGTAGCAGCAGCTTTACGATGTGTTGCAATTATTTTTTTTCTGGTGGTGGTCTTTTTCTTTACTGCGGCCTTCTTTCTTACTGTGGTTTTCTTTCTTACATTTGTCGTTTTATTACCGACCTTTTGTTTTGCTTTAGCCACTGTCATTTCCCCTTTTTATTATTTCCACGTGTAATTATAGCGCCCAGTCTTCCTGTTTGCTCAGGTAGATGCGTACCTGATCACATCTATAACTCTTGAAGGGGCCTGTTAAAAGAGGTCAGGCCTCGGTTTCGACCTATCCCCTTTTAAATTTAAACATTAATTACAATGTAACCAACGATGGAACAATTTCGCCATTAGCGGCATAACGATATAGGTCATGAGGGATACCAGTGTTAGAGTCGTAATCGCCATCTGCACGATGAAATGCAGTTCACTTATAAAGGGTGTAAGGCAATAATAAATTAATAGCGATAAGGAAAAGATGGATATCCAGACAATAATCATCATCTTGTATTTTGGTGGCGGGACCAGCGCCTGTTCTCCTGGCAAGGTAAACCAGGTTTCCAGACCGCTGAGGATTTCCACTTCCTGATCACCCAGCGTTACTTCGGCATAGCGTTCTAGCCATTGCTGGCGAACCTCTGAACCTTCCCAGGTCAGGTAGTTTCGCATAGAATTGAATTTAAAGACGATGCGATAGTAATCACCTGCTTTGATCGGCCGAATAATGTTTGCGCCAAGATGTCCCTTGAATTTCATGGCATCTTTTGTTGTGCTTGACATCACTTCTTCAAAAACC
>CAYRXP010000113.1:0-4676 GCA_964428145.1 uncultured Enterobacteriaceae bacterium | reverse complement strand
CAATCAATTCCAGATGATTTATCAGTTTGTCCCATTTTATTTTGAAATTCTCTTATTTAAGAGTAGCACGCCCTATCGTATTGCTATCAGTACCAAACCATATCGCTTGCTTATCTGGATGATAATACATATGCCGAATACTCTTGCCCCCACTGGGTATATCAGTTTCGCTAATAAATTCTTTTATCTTTGAATCAAACCCGATTAATCGATTAGGTTTCAACCCTGTTTCAACAAACCATATTCGATCTCGATCATCAACGATCATGCCATAAGGCCCTGATTGTGTCTTTCCCGGCATGATCCATTCTTTAATTTCAGTTGTCCCAGGGTTATATTGACCAAGGTAACCACTCTTATAATCAACATACCAGATTGTATCATCAGAAGTCACGACCAAGCGCCTAGGTAAGGTTTTCTCGCGAGGCAATACAATTTCTTTAACTGCAAACGACACTGGATCTACCGTGGCTAATTTATTGGTAGCGAATAAAGCAATCCATGGCCGGTCTTTAGAATCCATCCATATCCCATAAGGACGTGATCGTGATGTCGGGACTTCAACGACTTTTACTTCCCCGGTATTTACCAATAATTTGCCAATAAAATTACTCTGCTGTGCGGTAAACCAGATATCACCTTTACTATCAAATACCAATGTATGCGGATCGCGCACATCATCATTCGGCATGGGGTATTTTCTAATCTCACCGGTTGCAGGATCCAAACGACCAATATAGCCAAGTGTATTTCCTGCATACCAAACGAACCCTTGACTATCAATAATCAAATTATGCGGTCGTTCGTTATCTTCCATGTCATATTTAATAAACTCACCAGAAGCAGGATTAAGCACGCCAATATATGCATCACGCTGCCCGCAAAACCAGACCATTCCATCCGGAGCAACATAGGGATCACGCGGACGAGAATTTTCATAGGGAACTTGCCATTCTTTGATATCTACCGTCACAGTCCCGGCAAAGACAATGTCAGCAAAGAATACTAATAAAATAAATAAACGATTTAATTTCATCCTGGATATTCCTTTCTAACTACATTGTCGCCGTTTAAAAGTATCCGGTAAACTGGTGAAAGATCAATCTACCCCATTTAATAGGATAAACTCAAAGACATATGGTTCCTATCGTCCTCCGACTCACCTGCCTTTATAATGCTTAGATGGCACTAGTATTTGAAGAACTGGACTTCCAGAAAACTCCACTGGGTGAAATCAGTCTCAGGCGCCGATCAGAACCCAGGCTCGATGGAAAAATTCTCTACGAGGTGAAGCTTGGTGACGACTTCCTGATGTCCAGCCTGTTTACCGAGGCAGAGATTCAACTTTCAAGACTCGGACTCGCTGCGCTGGATGGTTCCGAACTGGACATTGTTGTTGGTGGATTGGGTCTGGGCTATACAGCAGTTGCAGCTCTGGAAGACCCGTCGGTCAGGTCTCTCGTGGTCATTGAGGTAATGCAACCCATTATCGACTGGCACCATCGTGGCCTGGTACCGCTTGGCGAGAAACTAACTTCAGATCCCCGCTGTCGCCTGATACATGCTGATTTCTTTGAGTTAGCGGTAAACCATAACGGCTTCGACCACGAAGACCCCGACAAACTGGTACACGCCGTGTTGCTGGATATTGATCATTCACCTAGCCATTGGCTAAACTTAGGAAACAGTGTTTTTTATACCGAACAGGGGTTGCAGAACCTGTCTGACAAACTCCATCCCGGTGGTGTTTTCGGGCTATGGTCCAACGATCCCCCGGATGCCGAATTTACCCGCCTTCTTGAGTCGGTATTCTACTCTTCCGAGTCCCATCTTGTGACATTTGCGAACCCGTATACCGGTGGTGAGTCGACCAACACAGTCTACCTCGCTAGCAAAAACAAATGAACAGCTCGACCGAAATAGCAAAAAATATCTTATGAAAATATTAATCACAGGTGGCACGGGTTTTATTGGTCGAACATTGTGCCACCGATTGCTCGATCTAGAGCATGAGTTAATCGTACTGAGCCGAAGGCCAGAACAGGTCTCTAAATTATGTGGAGAACCTGCCACAGCCATATCGAATTTAGAAGACGTATCTCCAGATGAATCCATTGACGCGATCATCAATTTGTCCGGTGAAGGTATCGCTGATGCTCGCTGGACAAGAAGCAGAAAACAAAAATTATTAGATAGCCGCATCAACATCACCGAACAACTCATCACCTATGTCGCCAAAGCAAAATATAAACCGTCCGTCATGATCAGTGGATCGGCGGTTGGTTATTATGGATCCAATAACGAGCAGAATCTCGATGGATCCACAGATAATCCTGATGATTTTGCACAACGATTGTGTATCCAATGGGAAGCCGCCGCACAACCCGTCAAAGCACATGGTGTACGTCTTTGTATTCTGCGCATCGGACTAGTGATAGGCAATGATGGCGGTTTTGTAAAACGCATGCTGCTGCCATTTAAACTTGGACTAGGCGGCCGTTTGGGTGATGGTAACCAATGGATGTCCTGGATACACAAAGATGATCTGATTGCCATCATCGAAATGCTACTCACTTCCCCAGATCTAGAGGGAAATTTTAATGCTACCGCACCAGAGCCCGTCACCAATGCAGAATTTAGCTTGTGTCTGGCAAAGAATCTCAATCGGCCAGCGATATTTCCAGTCCCGGCGATAGTATTAAAACTGCTGCTTGGCGAAATGTCAGAACTCTTGTTAGGTGGTCAAAAAGTGATCCCTGAAAATTTAATGGAACAAAATTTTCGTTTTCAATTTGAATCGCTGGATTCGGCTTTAAAAGCAGTTTTATAAAGTCCTGCCCTTTGGGTAACCCTTGGGATACGAAGACGGAGCAACAATCGAGAAATAATCAAGCATCATTGCTGACATCAGAATCCATTTAATAATTCTTCAGCGTCTGCCTTGGCAACATAATACCAACCAATTGAATTCAGCTTGTAATACGCGATAACTTTTTCATGACCACGTTCAATATAAAAATAATGGCCTGATTGTCCTTTATTGATTTTATTAACAACGTATTCATTCGGGAAAACTTCAAGTTCATCAATAGAATTAATTAATGTTCCCAAACCATAGGTTATGGACTTGTCTGACGACGTAATAACTATTTCAGCTTTATCATTTAACAAATATGTCTCTTCTAGACCTTTTACTGCAAAAATTGGCATCAATTTTTTTCTAACATATTCAAGTGTTACTTCTACACCAGCAACACCAATAAATTTTCCATCGTTATCAAATAGTGGATTTGTACAGGGTAATAAAACACCTCGACCACCCACGTCAATATAGGGGTTGAGCCAATTTATCCCTGTTTTATCGAGGGTCCCTCGATACCATGGGCGCTGTCGTGGATCAAACGCTTCAGGATAACCCGTCTTTCCCGGGTATTCGGCAAAGATGCCTTCTTCCAGACCGATATATGACCAAACTAATGGCAATCCTTCATCCATTATTACTTCATGTGCGGCCTTATCATCATCGTGTGCCACTTCGGTTTTATGACTTTTTAACATTAGCGATTTAAATGAATGACGTAACGGATTCAGCTTCTGTAACGTTGGTTTAACTTTTTGTTCATCAACGCCAGGTGCCAATTTATAAACATGATAGTCAACACTGACAGGGAAACCGTAAACATCTGAAAACTTGTAATCTGAGGGACCATTTTCAGGATCGGCAATTGTTGCGTCTGTATAGTAAGGTGTCTCATCCAGACTTCCCTGGGTTATCAGGTTAGTCGCTCCGATTGATAAACCTTCTAATATTGCTTCGTATTTTAGAAATTGTGTATCTATCTGTTGCGACTTATTCGCAACAGTCGTTATAAATTTATTCGTCTTTTCTCCTTCACTTTGCGTTACTTTCATTGATTCCATTTGCAGGAAGAGTACCGCTACGACTAATGTGAAAGAAGCAAGTATCGAATATGCCATAATATTGACTGCGGCTTTTCGATGGTGAGCCACCCAGCGCATGATCTTTTGTTTCATTGATTCAGGACGGGCCTTGATTGCTTCACCTTGAATGAAACGACGAATATCATCGGAAAATTCAGCAACTGTCGAGTAACGATCTTCCGGCATATATTGCGTGGCTTTCTTAACGATAGCTAATAATTGTCCCTGTAAATCTCCCTGTTTGCCATATGCCGGTGGCGGGTCAATGATACCACGACGCGCTTTCAGCATGAGTTCATCCATATCTTTGCCATTGATAGCGCGATGGAGTGTCACCAATTCAAACAGGATCAAGCCTAATGCATAGAGATCACTACGATGATCCAGGATGTCATATTCACCCCCCGCCTGCTCCGGTGACATATATGCCGGGGTACCCATAACCTGACCCATCTTGGTCTTGTCATCATCATCAACTTCTTCATGTCCTACGAGTGCGGTTTTATCACTAAACATGTCTTTATTGACATCGATCGTTTTCGCAATACCCCAGTCCATGACATAAACTTCATTATAAGGACCAATCATGATATTTAACGGTTTAAGATCACGATGGATCACACCTTTACGATGCGCATAATGAATCGCATCACATACTTTTAAAAAGTGTTCGAGTCTTGCATGTAGCGAATGGTGCTCATCCGGCTCACCATTTTTATCATATTGATCCTTTG
>CAYRXP010000112.1:0-5961 GCA_964428145.1 uncultured Enterobacteriaceae bacterium | reverse complement strand
TAAACGGTGAGCAAGAATACCCACCAGCCAAATGACAGTAAAGCAAAATTCACTATCGAATTGTGTGTCCGACAAATCAGAGTTTAATCAGTCTTCGCTGTCTGACTTATCTTTATGCCCTTCCTGCTGAATTCGCTCGTAAATTTCTTCACGATGAACTGGAATTTCTTTTGGCGCATTCACACCAATGCGAACCTGATTACCTCTTATGCCCAAAACGGTGACGGTGACATCATCACCAATCATCAATGACTCACCTACTCTGCGCGTTAATATCAACATCTTTTTGTCTCCTTAAACTTCCTTATTGGACCAATGTAAGTCTAGTCCATTTTTTTGGCTTTATTTCTGAAATGGTACTGCCCTACCCTTCCAAGTCGACACTATCTTCCAGATTAAACGCTGAATGAAGAGTTCTAATACCCAACTCCAGATATTTCTCATCTACGACAACTGAGACCTTTATCTCTGATGTAGAGATCATTTTTATATTAATCCCTTCTTCAGCTAAGGCATTGAACATCTTGCTGGCAATACCCGCATGAGAACGCATACCGACGCCGACGACAGAGATTTTTACAATACGATCATCACCCGTCACAGCAGTGGCATTCAGTTCTCCGGCTATTTTTTTCAACATACCCAGTGCCTTTTCATAATCATTCCTGTTGACAGTAAAAGTGAAATCGGTCGTATTATCTACACCGACATTTTGCACAATCATATCAACTTCGATATTGGCATCTGCAATTGGTCCAAGAATACGGTACGCAACCCCTGGTTGATCTGGCACACCAACGACCGTCAGTTTTGCTTCGTCTTGATTGTGCGCAATTCCTGAAATAAGTGCTTGTTCCATACCTTCATCCTCTGCTGTAATCAACGTTCCATCTCCTTCCTCAAATGTGGATAAAACCCGAAGTTGTACACTATATTTTCTGGCGAACTCAACCGACCGTATCTGCAACACCTTGGATCCTAAACTCGCCATTTCCAACATTTCTTCATAAGTTATAACATCCAGACGTCGTGCTTTGGGTTCAATGCGCGGATCGGCCGTGTAAACACCATCAACATCTGTAAAGATATGACATTCGTCTGCTTCCAGTGCTGCAGCCATGGCAACTGCTGTTGTGTCTGAACCGCCCCTACCGAGTGTCGTAATATTCCCATATTCATCTATGCCCTGAAAACCTGCAATAACAACGACCTCCCCAGTCTTAAGGGCCTTTTTTACCCTGGCAGCATCGATATCAATAATTCTTGCCTTATTATGGGCACTATCAGTACGAATGTGGACCTGAGCACCCGTAAACGAACGTGCCGGGCAATTCTGCTCACCAAGTGCGATACTCAATAGGGCTATGGTCACCTGTTCGCCTGTTGATAATAGGACATCCATTTCTCTGGAACTTGGTTGGTCTGAAATCTCATGCGCCAGCTCAATGAGTCGGTTTGTTTCACCACTCATGGCAGAGACCACCACCACCACATCATGTCCTTCTGATCGCGCGATGGCGACCTTCTCAGCTACAGCCTGTATGCGTCCAACGCTGCTGACTGACGTTCCACCAAATTTTTGCACCAATAACGCCATATTTTGCTTGCCATTAAGTATACCCCAGTTGGGGTAGATATTGAGGGTTTCAAAGGGGCAGGATTCTAACGGAATCGAAGCTGTAGGGGAATCCTGTTCCTTAAATTATTCCTGTCTTACATCATAACGTCTTAAATTATTCCTATGTTTTGATCTTGTCCCTCACCCAGTCTGGAACACTGGCGAGTGCTGAGTCCAGTTCGGCAGGCCTATTGCCTCCAGCCTGTGCCATCTCAGATCGCCCACCTCCTTTTCCACCCACCTGATGGGCCACAAAATTAACTAATTCACCTGCTTTTATCTTGTCCGTGATATTTTTGGTTACACCAGCGATTAAGGTTACCTTGTCACCCTCTACTGAGGCCAAAACCAATGCCGCAGTTCCCAACTTGTTCTTTAACTGATCCATTGTATCTTTGAGTGTATTCACATCTGCCCCATCCATGACTCTGGCGCTGACCTGAATCCCTTCAATTTCTTCAGTTTCTGAAGCTATATCATTTCCTGCACTAGTCGCTTGTTCCGCCTTTAACTTCGCAAGCATCTTCTCCAGCGTGCGTGTTTTATCAAGTTGTTGTTCCAGTCGTGATACTGCCGATGTACGATCTGCCTTGAGTAATTGTGTTAGATCATTTAGTTTCTGTTCGCTCTCATAGACCCAATCTAGTGCACCTTCGCCCGTAACTGCTTCGAGTCGGCGAACACCTGCTGCAACACCGGACTCGGAAATTATCTTCATTAGGCCAATATCTCCGGTGCGACTCACGTGCGTGCCACCACATAATTCGGTGGAGAATTCTCCACCAATCTTGAGTACCCGGACGGACTCGTCATATTTCTCACCAAACAATGACATAGCCCCGGACTTTTTGGCATCCTCAAGCGCCATCACCTGAACTTCTGTCTCCCTGTTCTCAAGAATTTGATGATTCACCAATGATTCAATTTGCAATAACTGATCTGCATTGACAGGCTCGGTATGTGAGAAATCAAAACGTAACCTCTCTGGGCTAACTAAAGAGCCTTTCTGTGTGACATGCTCCCCCAATAGTTTTCTCAAAGCAGCATGCAGTAAATGCGTGGCAGAATGGTTACGCATAATATGTAACCGCCGGATCTGATCAATCCGACAATTCAAAAGCTGACCAACTTTTAATTCACCCTCTTGTAGTGACCCTAAATGCACATGTGCCAAGCCCTGTTTCTGTGTATCACCGACATCAAATATTATCCCCTCAGCAGACAGTACACCCGTATCGCCGATCTGACCTCCGGACTCTGCATAAAACGGTGTCTTATTCAGTATGACTCCACCCGAATCTCCAGCCTTCAAGGTATCCACTGTATTACCATCCTGATATAAGGCTTCAACTGTCGCCTCTTGGGTCGCTTCCTGTGTCACTAGTTCGTAACCGGTGAATTCCGTCTTTAAATCTGTGTCCGGTAATTCCGACATATCGACACGAAACTTGCTCGCTGACCGGGCACGATTGCGTTGCTGTTCCATGGCTTTTTCATAAGTTGCATTATCCAGGGTTAAGCCGCGCTCGCGTGCAATATCGGCCGTTAAATCAACAGGAAATCCGTAAGTGTCATAGAGTTTGAATACGATGTCTCCCGAAATAACTGAACCCTGCATTTCACTGATTGCAGCTTCAAGATGTTTGAGTCCCTGCTCCAGGGTTTCTGCAAAACGTTGCTCTTCCTGCAGTAAAACCTGACTGACACGCTGACAATTTTTATCCAGTTCAGGGTAAGCCTCGCCCATCAATTGATTCAAAGGTGACACCAGCTTATGAAAAAACTGTTTAGTAAACCCCAGTTTATTTCCATGTCTGATTGCACGACGGATAATTCTGCGTAATACATATCCACGGCCTTCATTAGAAGGGACAACACCATCCGTAATAAGAAATGCGCAGGAACGTATATGGTCTGCAATCACTTGTAAGGAAACTGTCTTGGTAATGTCTCCCTCAGTCATTACTTCTTGGGTCATCTCTTCTTGCATCAGGGATTTGATAGAGGCAATCAGTGATTGAAAAATATCAATGTCATAATTGTTATGCACGTTTTGCACAACAGCAGTAACCCGTTCCAGACCCATCCCCGTGTCAACAGAAGGTGAGGGAATTGGATTCAGGTTGCCTTCCGCATCGCGATTGTATTGGGTAAATACAAGGTTCCAGATTTCAATGTAGCGATCCCCTTCCTGATCAGGACTGCCGGGGGGTCCGCCTGGGACATCCTCACCATGGTCATAAAATATTTCTGTGCAAGGTCCACAGGGACCTGTATCTCCCATTTGCCAAAAATTATATTTCTCACCACAACGACTAAAACGTTCCTTTGCAACGCCGATATCATTGAGCCAGATATCTGCAGCCTCATCATCGTCTTCAAAAACAGACACCCAGAGACGTGATTCAGGGATATCTAATTCCTTTGTTAAAAACTCCCATGCATAAGCAATAGCTTCACGCTTAAAATAATCACCAAAACTGAAATTCCCCAGCATCTCAAAAAAGGTGTGGTGGCGTGCGGTATATCCCACATTTTCAAGATCGTTATGCTTACCACCTGCACGAACACAACATTGCGAGGTAACCGCTTTGTTATATGGACGTTTCTCTATGCCCAGAAAAACATCCTTGAATTGCACCATCCCAGCGTTGGTAAACAATAAAGTCGGATCGTTCCCCGGAACCAGGGAACTACTCGCCACGACTTCATGATCCCTGTCACGGAAATAATTCAGGAAGGCGTCTCGGATGTCGGAACTGCTTTTCATGATTTAATTATTTTCAGGCTTCGTCTGTTCTAAAAATTCGTCTGATTTGCTCACTGGTAAAACCGCGATATTGCAGAAACTGTGATTGTTTCATTTTATCCTGATAAGTTGATGGCAAAACCTTTCCATATTTTTTTTCACGCACATGACGTACTTCTTCGTTCCAACGGGGGTCATTTATTTCAAGATGTGAGGCAAGCAGTTCATCACTGATGCTTCTTTCGCGCAATTCCTGTCGGATCCGAACTGGCCCGTAACCTCTTTGCACACGACTGTGGATATAGGCCTCTGTAAATCGATCATCACTCTGCAGACCTTCATCACGAAGCTGCTCGACTACTGCCAGCACATCTTCACTACACCCATCGCCTTTATTCAGTTTTCGTACTAACTCGCTGACACTATGCTCTCGTCTTGAGAGCAGTCTTAACGCACGGTCGCGAATTAAGGCGATATCTTCACTCAGGCTTCTGCTTCCTCGGCTGCCTCATCATTACTGGAAGATATATCAGCAACATCAGGCATCACTGCGCTACGAATACCTTTTTCTATCTCATCGGCAATTTCAGGGTTTTCTTTGAGAAAAATCCTGACATTATCTTTCCCCTGACCGATTCGTTCACCTTTGTAGCTGTACCAGGCCCCGGCTTTCTCAATCAAATCATGTTTCACACCCAGGGCCACTATCTCACTCTCTCTGGAGATACCTTCCCCATAAATAATATCAAAAATAGCTTCCTTGAATGGCGGGGAGACTTTGTTTTTCACGACCTTCACACGCGTCTCATTACCGATGATTTCATCACCCTTTTTAATCGCGCCAATGCGTCGAATATCCAGACGTACCGAAGCATAAAATTTAAGTGCATTACCACCCGTCGTGGTTTCAGGATTGCCAAACATGACACCAATCTTCATTCGAATCTGGTTAATGAATATCACCATGGTATTCGAACGTTTGATATTTGCAGTTAGTTTGCGCAGTGCCTGTGACATGAGACGTGCTTGCAGTCCCATATGACTGGCACCCATATCACCTTCAATCTCGGCCTTTGGTGTCAATGCAGCAACTGAATCAATAATAATCACATCAACTGCGCCTGAGCGCACCAGCATATCTGTTATTTCCAGGGCCTGTTCGCCAGTATCCGGTTGCGAAACCAGCAAATCATCAATCTGCACACCCAGCTTGCCCGCATAACCTGGATCCAATGCATGCTCCGCATCAATAAAGGCAGCGGTGCCCCCTAATTTTTGAATTTCTGACGCCGCATGTAATGCCAGGGTAGTTTTGCCCGATGATTCCGGCCCATAAATTTCAATCACCCGACCTCTAGGCAATCCTCCAATACCCAGAGCAAGATCCAACCCTAGTGAACCGGATGAGACCGATTCAATATCATGTGCCGACCCCACATCACCCATTCGCATGACAGCTCCCTTGCCGAACTGCTTTTCAATTTGACCTAACGCGGCAGTTAATGCTTGTTTCTTCTTTTCGTCCATTGATCTATACACCTACATGTTTGATTTGAGTGAGATGATTATCCCATAAATCTGACCGCTCAGCCTA
>CAYRXP010000111.1:0-5972 GCA_964428145.1 uncultured Enterobacteriaceae bacterium | reverse complement strand
TTATAACTATTTGTTTATTATATAGTTATTGCTCATGATTAAAGACTTTCATTAACTGCCGTCGGTAACTGTTTTCAAAATTATGCTAAGGTTCACGCGCGTTTTTTTACAATGATAATGCAATGCCGACAAAACCTTCAAAACAATTAGAAACTTTTCCCAATCCAGCCCCGGAAAGGGACTACACAATACACATTTCAACCCATGAATTTACCTGCCTGTGTCCAAAAACCGGACAACCAGATTTCGCCACATTGGAATTCGAGTATATCCCTGATGATCTATGTGTCGAACTCAAGGCCTTAAAAATTTATATATGGTCATACAGAGAAAAAGGCTGTTTTCATGAGGATGTCACCAATAAAATACTGAAAGATATTGTTACAGTTATTTCACCCAGGTTTATGCGTCTCACAGCAAAATTTAATGTGAGGGGCGGTCTTTATACAACGGTTGTTGCAGAATACAAAAAGGATGGATGGCTTCCAACAGAGGCTGTGACGCTTCCCTGATGGATGATTTTACTACGGGGTTTAAATACGTTTTCTCGGGCTTTAAATTGATCGTCCAGCCCGGTATAAGAATCTACGTGCTGATACCTTTATTGATTAACACAATCTTATTTGCATCTGTGATCGCCTATGGATCAAATTTACTATCGGATTTTCTTGATAGCTGGAGTGCAGCTTGGTGGGAGTGGATAAAGTGGATACTCTGGCCACTATTTGTCATGATCTCTCTTGCCGTTATCTTTTTTTGCTTTTCTATTGTGGCGAATCTGATCGCAGCACCGTTCAATGGTTTTCTTGCAGAAGCGGTAGAAAGCAAGCTATCCAATACCGTGCTGACGGATACCGGCAGTATTAAGGCAATCCCTGGAGAAATCATCAAGGCAATGAAATCCGAATCTAGAAAATTTCTCTATTTTATCATCAGGGCAATACCACTCCTGTTGTTATTCATCATCCCAATCGCCCAAGTTGCAGCGCCATTTCTCTGGGTACTCTTTGGATCATGGATGTTGGCATTGGAATATATAGATTATCCCATGGGTAATCACGGCATCGTGTTTCCAGAACAGCGTAAGATAATGACAATAGAAAAAAAACAAACTTTTGGCTTTGGCCTAGGGATAATGTTACTGACATTCATACCAGTGATTAATTTTGTCGCCATGCCCGTTGCCGTTGCCGGGGCAAGCAAACTGTGGGTAGAGAAATTAAAACCCGGTCAAATCACAAGTGTTTGATATTATGAGGTTTAATTTTAAGAGAACAAATCCTGATTGCCTCTTTGCGGTCTTTCTGGTATTTTCGCACGCTGATTTTTTTATGTACTTGGGGTAAATGGCTTATGCCTGCCAAGAAAAAGACAAAAAAAGCTGCTAAGAAGAAATTAGCAGTGAAAAAGAAGGTTGCTAAAAAAGTGACCAGGAAACCTGCCGTCCGCAAGAAAAGAGTATCCAAAAAAGCTACCAGTAAAAAGAAGGTGGCAAAGAAAAAGAGGGTGCCTAAAAAATCTACCACAAAAAAGAAAGTGGCAAAGAAAGCTAGCAGTAAAAAGAAGGTTGCAAAGAAAAAGAGAGCTAAAAAATCTACCGCAAAAAAGAAAGCGGCAAAGAGAAAGATAGCTAAAAAATCTACCGCAAAAAAGAAATTGGCCAAAAAAGCGATTTCCAAAAAGAAAACAACAACGGGAAATAAAAAAAATAAAACCATGGGCAAAGTAACATATATAAAAAAATCACCAACTAAAAAATTAAAAAAGGCAGTTACCCCAGCTAAGAGAAAAATTAGTCATAGGGATTATATGGGCAAAGAACAATCTGAACATTTCAGGCAAATTCTGCAAGCCTGGAAAATAGAATTGATGAAAGAAGTTGATAGAACAGTACATCATATGCAAGATGATGCTTCCAATTTCCCGGATCCAAATGATCGTGCATCACAGGAAGAGGAATTCGCATTAGAATTACGCACACGTGACAGAGAGCGTAAACTTATCACAAAAATTGATGAATCAATTACACATCTGGATTCCGGCGACTACGGCTATTGTGAAATTTGTGGTATAGAAATTGGTGCCAAACGCCTCGAAGCACGGCCCACGGCGACATTATGCATTGACTGCAAGACTCTGGATGAAATCAAGGAACATAATCTGGGTTAGCTTGGGTTATATTTTCACACAGCCAGTTCTCTGGCTGACTTTTAAATGTCAGTAATAGGGCGCTTTGCGCCTTCGCCCACAGGGCCGTTACATTTTGGTTCCGTGGTAGCTGCCGTTGCAAGTTATCTACAGGCAAAAAGTCAATACGGTAAATGGCTGTTACGCATAGATGATATCGACCCGCCGCGCGAGCAATCAGGCGCCTGTGCTTCCATCCTGAAAACACTTGAGTTCTTAGGCCTACATTGGGATGGCGAAGTCCTGTTTCAACGCCATCGCCAAGACGCTTATCAGGAAGCGCTGGATCTTCTATCTGATAAAAAGCTTATCTATCGATGTATATGTTCAAGAAAACAGTTACAGGGGAATACCTATCCCGGCACCTGTCGTCTCAAAGAACACTCTTCAGAACAGCAACATGCACTTCGCATTATTACCAACCAGACGCCCGTTAATTTCAATGATGGGATTCAAGGTCATCTTCAGCAAAACCTTGAGACCGATATTGGCGATTTTATTGTACGCCGTGCCGATGACCTTATTGCTTACCATATCGCTGTTGTCGTCGACGATGCCTGGCAAGGAATTACTGAAATAGTACGGGGCGCGGATTTACTGGACGTTACCCCCAGACAAATTTATTTACAACAAATACTCAATTACCCTACCCCCGCATATGCGCATATACCCGCCGCCGTTGATACAGATGGGAAAAAATTAAGCAAGCAACACCATGCACGGCCCGTCGATGACATACAGCCAGCATCTACATTATTTTCAGCGCTTAATTTCCTGGGACAACAGCCAGACGAGGGGCTGCTACAGGGAAATGTTGAAGAAATCATTCAATGGGGGGTGAAACACTGGTCAATGGAAAAAATCCCCGAACAATCCACGATTGCAATATGAATAATTTAAATTCTTACTGACTTAGTACTTCATCGATCAAGACCTTCCAGCCATTTTGTATAAAGCACATCAGCGATCGTCTTTAACCTATGTATTCTTTCTTGCAGATTTTCCAACATTTGCTCACGTGATTGCACGCTGGAAGAAGGTTCGGGCATTTCGTTCTCATAAAACTCAAACCATTCCTGTATCATGTTGATTTTCATTTCCACATGACACTGTAGCGCCAGGCTATTGCCGATAACGAAGGCCTGATTCTTACAAAACTCATTTCGTAATAGTGGTATTGCGTCATCAGGCAATGAAAATGTTTCGCCGTGCCAATGAAACACCTCGAATTGTTCGGGCAAACCCTTAAGCCAATCGTTCGAGCATGAATTTTCAACTCCTCTAACAGGATACCAGCCTATCTCGGTAACATGATTTGATGTGATTTCACCACCTAGGGCCTTACTAATGAGTTGGCCACCTAAACAATGCCCCAAAATCGGTATATTTTTCTGGTACGCCTTGCAGATTAGCTTCAATTCTTTTTCTATCCAGGGAACTGGTTCATTAACACTCATCGGTCCACCCATAAAAACCAGACCAGAATAGGCAGTAGGATCTTCGGGAACATCTTCGCCTTTATCGACACGAATAGTATTAAACGGGATATCTCTAGATGTGAGATAATCACCTAAATAACCTGGCCCTTCACACGCAATATGGCGAAAAATCAAGATTGATTTCATGAATAGTAAACTTATTAAAGCTTTACCCTTAATGCTATGTTAAAACTACTGCAGTGTCTCTTATTGCTCATTCTCTCAATGAATGTTTTCGCTGTAGAAAAAATCACCATCTCGGGATTATTTAAAAACAAGGCTATTGTCACAATTGATGGTAAACAAAGGTTGCTCAAGGTTGGCGAACCAAGCCCGGAAGGTGTCTTGCTTATCTCGGCAAATGCCAAAGAAGCGGTCATTGAAATTGACGGCAAACAGAAAACATACACTTTAGGCCAACACATAGGCAGTAGTTTCAAGAAGCCTACAGGAAGAAATACAGTGTCCATCGCACCTGACAGGAGTGGTATGTACGAGGTCAACGGGAGCATTAATGAATTTCAGGTGAAGTTTTTGGTCGATACTGGCGCAACGTCCATATCAATGAATAAACATCATGCCAGTCGCATCGGCATAAATTACAAGT
The DNA here is from genome assembly GCA_964428145.1 of uncultured Enterobacteriaceae bacterium. Lineage (GTDB taxonomy): Bacteria > Pseudomonadota > Gammaproteobacteria > Eutrophobiales > Eutrophobiaceae > SMWN01. The sequence goes on along the minus strand of CAYRXP010000111.1, from coordinate 1,700 downwards.
TTGAAGGCAAAGAAGGATTATCAGAAACCGCCTCTGGTCTGGACAAGATATATATCGTTAATCTAAAGACTGTGATGGTAGGAGGTATCAAATTACACGACGTGCAAGCTGCAATACATGATGGAGATTTCCCCAGAATCATACTGCTGGGGAATACCTTTCTCGGTAGAGTCAAGATGATTCGTGAGGGCCAAATGCTTATGTTGGAAGAAAAACCGTATTAGGCAACAATTTTTAGCGTACCTCATTAATTCGGATTTTTACCATCAAGCCGTTCGCTCTGCCAGTATATCTCCTCCCCTCCCTCATTGCGCGCCAGGGTTCTCGCAAAGACAAACAACAAATCAGACAATCGATTCAAAAACCTCAGTGAAGTTTTATTGATGGATATTTCTCTAGATAAACTCACGAGTTGGCGTTCCGCACGACGACAAACTGAGCGCGCTGTGTGACACGTCGCAGCAGAGATAGATCCCCCAGGCAATATAAATTCCTTCAGTGGGGGCAATGATTCATTATATTCATCAATTATTTGTTCAAGATACTCAACGCGTGATTCGTCCACCATTTCACTATCAGGGATTGCCAGTTCCCCGCCAAGATCGAATAAAACATGCTGGATATCCAATAAATACCCCTTCATCTGTGCATCAATATCATTTGCAATCAACAGCCCTAATAGACTGTTTAATTCATCTACATCGCCAAATGTGTTTATACGACCAGCATCTTTCTCTATACGACTGCCGTCTGCCAGTCCAGTCGATCCGTCATCCCCGGTTCTTGTATAAATTTTTGAAAGTCGATGTCCCATACAAACCTCGTGTTATTAAATCAATCAAGTACCCTGATAGCTGGTGGTAAATTCATATCAAGTATATGCACATCCGGGTGTAATGCATTAGCAATTATCTCCAGACTATCCACAAGTCGCGGTCCTGGTCGATTAAAATAGGCATTGCCATCAGAGAAATAAACTTGATTACGCTTAACGCAGGGCAGATCCTCCCAACCTTCATTCGCCTGTAAGATTGGCAGATCCTGAATAGCACGCTCCATTGAAAAACCGCAACAGGCAACAAACATAACATCCGGCTGAACTTCGATAATACGCTCCCATAACGTTGTTTTTGACGGCTGATGCTTGTTACCCAGACAATCCATGCCACCGGCCATTTCAATCAATTCGGGTGTCCAGTGCCCCGCATTAAACGGTGGATCTATCCACTCAAGAAAGGCCACCTTTGGATACTGAGCCATTTTGATATGTGATTCGGTCAAAGCACGCACTCGCTCAACACGGGCATTTAGGGCATGCACAACATCGACAGCGGTATCTTGCTGATTGGTTTCTTGACCGACGAGTAATAACGTATCAAAAACATCTTTTAAGCACATCGGCTCCAGATTCACCACACGAGGTCGTTTTGATAGCTGACAGATCGATGCTTCTATCTCGGCCTCCGACACTGCACATACCTCACACAATGCCTGAGTTACGATGATGTCCGGTTGCAACTCATCCAATAATTTCACATTGAGGGAATATAAAGCCGTGGTTGTTTCTAATTGACTACGTACCAGCTGATCAATCTCTATACTTGACGCATCATGTGGAATTGCGCTTTTTGTTACAATCGGTAAGCCCACAACATCCACAGGATAATCACATTCATGCGTTACCCCGACCAGATGCTCGC
>CAYRXP010000110.1:0-6003 GCA_964428145.1 uncultured Enterobacteriaceae bacterium | reverse complement strand
AGTGCGTCTGCCAGGCCATCTATACCTTCATCCAACACAGTTTCCGATGCCGTTCCCTGGGTGACCCAGGTATATGCCTGATCATCAATATAGGCACTCCAGTGAGCCTCCCACAATTCTGGTAAAACAGATTCAATCCTGCCTGTAAGGATGACATCTGCCTGGTAGCGCCTCGATGCTGCAAGCACGGGCTCCTCGAAGCCACCCCAGATATCGCTGGCCTGTAATTGATTTGTATCTTGCAGATCAAGGAGTGGATGAACCAGTACAATGCCCCTGCTTTTTGCGCGTGTTTCCATTTTCTCCACATAGCCCAAAATATCACCCAGGCCTGTCAAACGACGGCCACGGACATCACCGACCGCTAACCAGACCAGGGTGGATGGACGTTCTCTGCCCCATTCCGGTATCGCTGCTTCGCGTAAGACCTTATCCAGTGAAGATGTATTGAATCGTGCCCACAGAGTGTATTGTAGTGTTCCTGCTTCTTCTCTGGTTCGATATTCAAACTGTTGTACATAATGATCTGCACTAAGCAATAATTCTGTGACCCCGTTACGAGAAGGCACCTGGCGGTCGCCCGTGAGTTTTATAAGTACGACACGCAAGACTGCAGCCATGTTCTTTTTGCGACTACTTGCTGATTGATCTGACACAGGAACCTCGGCCTCATATAAACCAGTCACAACGACAGCTTGAACCATTGAAGAAGAAAAGGATAAGGCGTAGAACAGGAGTATCGTTAAAAAACTGCTTAGAAATACTTTCATAGACAGCACGCTATTCAAGAGCTGATGACAAGTCAAGGAATAACATCCTGGAATTTACCATAGGAAATATGCCTCAGAGATGAGCTCAGGGATTGCGATGTATCTAACTCCCCGATACCATTGCGGCTTGAAAAAAGAGAATCCACAAAACCTCAGTTACCAGGATGCCGGCGTCAGTATCGAGCGTGGTAATCAGTTGATTGATCGGATCAAGTCTTCAGCATCATCGACCCATGGCAAAGGTGTTATGGGGAATCTGGGTGGTTTTGGTGCCCTTTTTGACATTGGTGCCATGCAATACAAGGACCCAGTGCTGGTCTCAGGAACAGATGGTGTCGGGACCAAGTTAAAACTCGCCATTGAGATGAATCAACATGGCACCATAGGTATCGATCTGGTGGCAATGTGTGTGAACGATATACTTGTCCATGGCGCGACCCCCTTATTTTTTCTGGATTATTTTGCCTGTGCAGAATTGGATATTGATATCGCAAGTGATGTAATTGATGGCATCGCACAGGGTTGCAAGATTGCAGAATGTGCCTTGATCGGCGGTGAAACAGCAGAGATGCCAGGCATGTATGCCAGTGGAGAATATGATTTGGCAGGCTTTTGTGTCGGGGCTGTTGAGCGTGATGAGATTATCGATGGTAGCACTGTTCAGGCAGGGGATACCCTGATCGGTATCGCCTCAAGTGGTCCACATTCCAATGGATATTCCCTCATCCATAAAGTTCTCGAAGTTTCCAATGATAATCTGGCAACAGAATTTACTGGCACGACATTGGGAGAAATATTGCTCGAACCGACAAGAATATATGTCACATCAATCAAGCAATTACTAAAAACATGTGATGTAAAAACCTTATCTCATATCACGGGTGGCGGATTATTAGAAAATTTGCCACGCGTCATTCCCGACAACGTTCAAGTGGTCATAGACACCCATAGCTGGACACCCCCACCCGTTTTCGAATGGCTAAAAAAAGAGGGTAATATCGAGTCACAAGAAATGTATCGCACCTTTAATTGTGGGGTGGGTATGGTGATTTGTGTTTCGGGGAAGGATAAGAAAGTGGCTATCAATTGCTTGCAGGCGTCAGGCGAAACTGCATGGGAAATTGGCAGACTGGAAGTAAAGCAGGGGGGTAATGACATCGTCAGTTTTATTTCCTGAAAAAATAAATCTTTGAATCTTCTTCACTCATTCCTCTTTTCTTCAGTCGCTGCCTCCTGAACTGCTGCCAGAAATCCTCTCAAAATACTCACTTCGTTTTCATCCAGATGCGCACGATTAAACAAAGACTTTAAACGCCGCATCAGTTTTCTCGGCTGTTCAGGGTTTAAAAAACCTACATCAATCATGCTTTGCTGTAGATGGTCGTAAAAATATTTCATTTCATCTGCAGTGGCTAATTGTATTTTTTCTCTATCCATTTTTTCTGTCTCCAAATACTGCGAATCCTGAATAAATTCATAACACAATATTTGTATAGCTGATGCCACATTCAGGGAACTGAAATCAGGGTTCGTAGGTATCTGTAGAATCACATTACATTGTTCAAGTTCTTCATTGCTGAGGCCTGAACTTTCCCGGCCAAAGACCAAAGCCACAGGACCGAGCTTTGTCTTTTCTGATAGCTTTGATGCATATTCACGTGGGGTGAAGACAGGAGATGAAATGGCACGTGGTCTGGCCGAACTTGCGACTACAGTGACACATCCCTGTAGTGCCTGCTCCAGCGAGTCACAAATAACCGCCCTAGTAAGAATATCATCCGCACCAGCGGCACGTGCTGTTGCCTCTGCATTAGGATAAATCTTAGGCTTCACCAGATAAAGATTTTTATATCCCATTGCCTTCATGGCCCTTGCTGCAGCACCAATGTTACCGGGATGTGTAGTTTCGACCATCACTACTCTGATATTTTCTACTAAGTTTTCAACCATTTACAGATACCCGATTTAATATTCCATTTCAATTGATGAGGTAATTTTCCAGCGTTCTATTACAATACTCACTACTATATATTTCTATCATTTTTTTCGGAGTCGTCTATGAACCCCATGCTCAATATTGCAATCCGTGCAGCACGTGCCGCTGGAGATGTAATTATACGGGAAATTGATCACGTACAGGATTTGCCAGTGATTAAAAAAAGCAGAAACGACTTTGTCACCGAAGTCGACAAACATGCCGAAATGGTCATCATTGAGACACTCCACAAGTCATATCCGGATCATGCGATTTTAGCCGAAGAAAGTGGCCGGCAAGGTGATAGTCCATTTTTGTGGATCATAGATCCATTAGATGGCACAACAAACTATTTGCACGGTTTCCCTCAATATGCGGTCTCGATTGCACTACAACATCGTGGTGAACTCGATCAAGCCGTTGTTTATGACCCCTTACGACAAGAATTATTTACCGCAAGTCGAGGTGGAGGCGCTATGTTGAATAACAGACGTATACGTGTCAGTAAACAAAAACATCTGGAAGGGGCATTACTGGGCACCGGTTTTCCTTTCAAAGAACAAGAACGTTTGGATGAATATCTTGACTCTTTCAATGCCCTATTTCCAATGACAGCCGGCATTCGGCGAGCCGGTGCAGCATCATTAGATCTTGCCTATGTTGCCTGTGGCAGGTTGGATGGTTTTTGGGAACTTGGATTAAAACCTTGGGATATGGCCGCAGGTGCCTTGTTAGTAAAAGAAGCGGGTGGGATGGTTAGTGATATTTACTGTGACGAAAACTATATGGAAACAGGAAATATCGTTGCTGCAACTCCTGAGATTATCAACAAGATGACAAAGAAAATTAATTCTAAATAATAGCAATTAATAATTTCCTGAATTCCAGAGCAATGAAAATACGGCTTGATTCTTGTTATTTCAGATTAGAATGATTAAAAAAAACAGCTTGCTTAATGTCTTGTTAGTCTCAACCTCGTTTCCAATTGGGAGCGGTGCGCAGAGCGGCATATTCGTGCAACACCTGGCGCACTACCTGTCAAAACAGCATTCGCTGATGGTATTGACTCCCGACGATAATCATAACAACCACTCCGGACAGACGAACAAAACACAGGCCTACGCACTTAAACTGTTTCGTTATGCCCCGATAAAGTGGCAGATATTGGCACACCAACCGGGAGGGATTCCGGTAGCATTAAAAAAGAAACCATGGTTGTCCCTGTTAATCCCCTTTTTCATATGGGCACTGTTTTTTGCCTTACTAAAACAGGCCAAACACGTGCAGATTATTCATGCAAACTGGTCGGCTATCGGGATGCTTGCCGGTATTGCAGGATTCATCATACACAAGCCGGTGATAACGACAGCCCGGGGAAGCGATATAACGCGGTTAAGACAAAGTCGCATTGACAGGCTTGTAACAAGGCTTTGTCTTGCTAGCAACCGATATGTAATTTGCGTAAGCGCAAGCATACATAATGAATTATGTATGCTTTATCCTTTTGCGAAGCATAAACTGAAGGTCATCCATAATGGTGTGGATCAAGGTTTACTTGATATACATCGCCATACCAAATCTACCGATCATCCGTTAAAGCTAATCACAGTAGGAAACCTGATACCGTGTAAATCCATCAATACAATCATCGCCGCCGTGGCCGATTGTGATAATTGTACTCTGACCATTGTTGGCGATGGTTCCGAACAAAAACAGCTTAAGGCACAAACCCGGCAAGTGGGGGTTGAAGAACGTGTGATATTTAAAGGGGCACTGGTACAGCAAGCGGTGTTCAGTGAACTGGCGAAGGCCGATATATTCATCCTGGCCAGTAAAAGCGAGGGCAGACCTAATGTCGTTATTGAGGCAATGGCGGCGGGTTTGCCCGTCATCGTTAGCAAAATTGATGCCGTGTCAGACTTTGTAAAACCTGAAAAAACAGGCTTGATATTTGATTTCGGGGATCCGCACCAATTGGCACAAGGAATTCAACAGCTCATGAACAATCCTGGATTACGTTTAACATTGGGCGAAGCAGGCAGACAATATATAGTCAACCAAAAACTGACTTGGGAGAACTGTGCCAAGCACTATTCAGAGTTATATTTCAATGCAGTCGATACCGAAAAGCAGATGCCTTAGTTAGCCTATGTGCGGATTCTTCTTTTTATATAACCCTGCTACAAACGACAGCCTGTTATTGGAACGGTCCAAGGCTGCATTGCAACGCTTGCGACATCGAGGGCCTGATGATGAGGGCCTGACAGGTGGGACAAACTGGCAGATGGGGCACAGACGTTTGTCCATCATTGATTTATCCAATAGTAAACAACCCATGAGCGATCCTGGCAGACGTTTCTGGCTCGCCTATAACGGAGAGATCTATAACTACAAGGAACTGCGCCAATCACTATTGCCACATTGGCAGTTTCGAACCAATGGCGATACCGAGGTCATCCTGGCCGGTCTTATCCATTTTGGTGAAGACTTCATGCAACGGATGGAAGGGATGTGGGCATTCTGTCTGTGGGACAATGAGAAAAAGACATTATTTTTGTCGCGTGACAGAATAGGAAAAAAACCACTTTATTATCAGACTGATGACCGGGGGCTTTGCTGTGCATCGGAACTTCCCACGCTTTCGTGTATCAGTGATACCAGCCGAGAGGAAGATCTGGACAGTACCGCAGATTACTTGCGCTATGGTTATTATTTACCGGGTAAAACAGCATACAAAAACGTTTGTGAAGTCTTACCCGGACACAACATTCGCTGGACACCGGGTAAGACAATCAGGGAAAAACAGTATTGGAAACTAAATATTGCCAACACCGTACCCAAGGACAAGCGAGCCTCTATGGATTTATTGCGTGGTCACTTACAGGAAGCGGTCAAAAAACGTTTGGTTGCAGATGTGGAGGTCGGCGCGTTTTTATCTGGTGGTATCGACTCTTCGCTAATCATCGCTATTTTATCCAGGGAATTAAAGGTTAAACCCAAAACCTTTACTATTGGTTTCGATGACGATAGCCATGTTGAAAGAGAATATGCCCGCGTTACAGCAAATCTGTTTCAGACCGAACATAAAGAGCGTTGTTTACATGAATGGGACAGGGGCCTGCTTAAAAAACTTCTCTTCGAGCATGTGGGGCAGCCATTTTATGATTCCTCACTGCTACCAACGGCAATGGTATCGCAACTGGCATCGGAGTCTGTCAAAGTGGCCATGTCGGGTGATGGTGGTGATGAATTATTCAG
>CAYRXP010000109.1:0-6052 GCA_964428145.1 uncultured Enterobacteriaceae bacterium | reverse complement strand
TTAGGAACCTAATCCACAGTATTTTGCTCGTCAATAAGCATTCTATTAGATATAATTTATGACCAGAATGAAAAATATAACCAATGAAAATTGTGCCTGATTCCCCCAGATGTCCAATTTAAAAATAAAGAAAATACTGATCATTGACGATTCGGAAGAATTTAGAAACCTGCTAATAAAGTTTTTTGAGAAAGTCTGTAAAGGGGCAACCATTGACGTCTATGACCCGGCCGATGGCAGGCCTTCAGAAGCATTTGTTTGGGAAAAATTTGACCTGATTATTCTCGATTATGACCTGGGTAACGGTGAGAATGGTCTGGAGTGGCTCAGGCTATACAAGACATCTTCCAGTTTTCCTCCGACGATCATGTTAACGGCACATGGCAACGAGGAGACTGCTGTTAATGCATTCAGATATGGAGCGCAGGATTATCTTAGAAAAGAAGGATTAACTAAGGGTCGCCTGATTGAATCTATTGATTACGCCTTAAAAAAATACCAGGAAGATTCAAAGAAAGCCGATACACAAAAGCTACGTGTGCATATATACAAAAAGGAAAAATTTTATCGTTCTCTTGAGCACACTAACAAGAATGACATTGTAATCCTTGCCGAGATTGACAGGTTTCAGGCATTACGTGATGAAATCGGTATGTTATCAGCAGACAGAGTTGCAAGTTTCGCCTCAGATATAATTTTAAAATATTTCACCGACTCGGAATATACCAAAGATATAACAAGAATTGGCGATACAAGTATCGCAATATTAATTCGTGATTATCAGGGAGAGGATAAAGGAAAAGTTATTTGCGAACAGCTTTGCAAACTATTTGACGAAACAACTTATGAGGAAAACGATAAAGGAATTGATTTATCACTTAATATTGCTTTGATATATATATCGAATGTTGGTACGAATGTAGAAACTATTCTAAAACAAGCAGATATTGCCTGTCGTGTTTGCAGAGAGAAATCTGGCAATTCATTTGTCATACATGAAATCACAAATGATGACGATGATAAAATAGAATTTGATGAACAACTGTTTACACATATCCAAAATGTATTTAATGAAGATCGCGTAAAACCTCATTACCAGGCTTTTGTCAAGCTCTCCAGTATGGATTCGAAATTCGATTCTATTGAGTATTATCAAGTCAGAATAAATTTGATCGGTCTCGATGATGAAATAATTGAAGCTAGGGAATTCATACCTGTCTTGAAAAGTAGAAAAATGCAAAAAGATATGGATAGATGGGTCATTCGTTCATGTATACAACAGATTATTAAGCGCCTTATCAACATTGCCATGCACAAAACTTCTGATTTAGGGAAGTCCGGTTTTTTTGTCTCGTTAACAGATGAATCACTTAATGATATAGAATTTTTAAAGTGGCTAGAAACGGTGCTTGCTGCCCAAAAAGTGTCTGACTTGGATAATGCGCTGGTGCTTGAAATAGGCATAAATAATTATTTGAAATATCAGAAACAAGCATCATTCCTAATAAAGACGCTCGGCGAAAAATATAATATATCATTTGCACTAACTGAAGTAACAAAATGTTCGTCCTTGGAAAACTGTCTATCACAATCAAAATTTGATTTTATTATGCTTTCACCTTTTTTAGATGATAATCATATGACGGAAAAAGAAATTGAAGAAATTGTCAGCACAGGGAAAAAATATTTATGTTTGTCTGTAGCAACTAAAATTGAAAATAATGATGCACTAACAACATCTATGCGTTGTGAATTTGATTTTATCTCTGGTTATTTTTTGCAGCCACCACAAGAAAATATTATAGAAACTGAAGTGGTGGAGGTATAACTGTAATACTATTGGATAACAGCTCTAATTAAGGCTATTGAATATAACGAGTCATTGTTTCCTTAAATAACTCACTTTTCACAGGTTTTATTAAATAAGAGTCACATCCGGCAAGCGTTCCTTTAACCTGATCAGCTGAGGACGAGTTACCTGTCAGCATAATGACAGGTGTTTCTTTAAAATTATCATCGTTTTTTATTATCTTACATATCTCATACCCATCAACACCTGGCAGTATGACATCAAGAAAAATCATGTCGTAACGGTTTTCCTTAATTAATTCCAGCGCTTTTTCACCTGTTTCCGCCAAATCAACCTGCTTCACGTAGCTCTTCAGTGCCATATTCATCTGGATTCGTACGGGCAGACTATCATCAACAACCAGAACCGAGGCAAAGCTTTTTTCTTCAATATTCGCTGATTCATCTGTGGTTGCTTGTTTCTGGGCCCGTTCCTGGTCACGGATGCTTGAATCTAGCAAGTCATCATCCTCAAATGCACCTTCGTCAGAAGAATCGAACTCTTTGGCGGCCAGCTTTTCAAATAAAGATAGCATCCTTGTTATTATAAACGGCCGACGCATATAATAATTTTCCGTATCTCTGGACCTTATACGGGTGACCCTGATAGCAGGTATTGATGAATACTCAGTATTTTGAATACACAGTGTTTGCCACTCAAGGACTGCCTCTGCATCATCAAAATTGACAATCATCATTTCAGGCTTGTTATTTTCATCTCCATCAAATAAATCGAATGAAATTGGTCGTGTCTTTGACAACAAAAAAATAGCATTCAATACCTTTTGTTCATGCTCAGATAGACCTATTAACTTGACCGTGTGTGGTATTTTATTTCCCATTACAATTATATATTTTACGAGGCAATTGCAGATTCTATCGGAATGTTTCTTTTTATTCTATGACTTGAGGTTGTATGCGACTTCTAATCAATATTCCATATTAAATTAGCCTAAAATTTAGGATGACATGGTGGTAAAGCACATGCACAATACCTCGGTTATTAGCCAATATTGCACATTAATCAAACATAAAGGGTAATTATGTCGAAATCTAGGATCAATAAGGTTTTGGTTATTGATAGATCGGCGAGATTTCGGCGAGTATTGTCGCGTTTTTTCTCAATGGCCTTTCCAAATACCAAAGTGAATGAATATGATCCTGAAAATGGATGTCCTGACAACACTTTCCCATGGCAGGATTTTGATCTGTTGATCCTGAACTACAAGCTTGGTACGAGCGGAAATGGACTGGATTGGATAAGAATTTGTAAAACAGGCGTAGAATTTCCGGCAATAATTCTAACCACGGATCGTGGTCATGAAAGAATAGCAATGAACGCCTTTCGATACGGCGCACATGATTATCTAAATAAAGATGGACTGAGTAGTGCCGCTTTAAAGCGCTCGATCCATCGCGCCATGAATAAACATGCCGAAGAAAGCAGAATGGACAATGTCCAACTACTCCAAGGTAAATTAATAAACAGGGTCAAACTCTTCCAAAAACTTGATGAAATACATGAGGAAGGTGCCCTGCTCCTGATAACCATTGATAATTTCAGAGAAATTCACGGCACGATCGGATTAATCCCCGCTGACAATCTGGCAAGTCATTTAGCTGATATCATCGTTGAGTCCAGTTCATCATTAAAAAATGGTGGCGTTGAAATCATCAGGATCAATGATGACACAATCGCTGTCATTATGCTCGCGGCTGAAAATAACGAATTTTACAGCGATTTTGCTGAAACACTTTGCACGGTTGTTTCGTCATCCCCCTTTGAACATGAAGGGAAACCCATTGAGTATAAAATTAGTATTGGAATAGCGTTTCTAAAAGAAAGTTCACATGGTGCAATAACGAATATAGCTTGTGCTGACGCTGCAGTTCATCTCGCTATGGAAAAAACTGATAATTCATTTGTTGTCTTTGGTGGGAAGTCACAAAGTCTGGATGTCGTCGATCAGAAAATGGTTTTACATATTGAGAATTCAATTAAGGAAAATCGTGTACAACCTTTTTTTCAACCAATCATCAGTGTTTCAGATGCCACCGAGATTTTTGATACAACAATATATCAAGTGCGTACAAAATTGATTGATCTAAATGGTCAATTACTTGGATATAATGATTTCTTCCCAGTGCTGAAACAAAACAAACTCGCAAAAGGGTTAGATTACTGGGTAATCAGACATATTATTGATAGGTTAAATAAAATAAAAAATGAGGGCCAGGATAAAGTAGCTTTTCTTATCACTCTGGAAGAAGACAGCCTGATAGATGGAGGCGTAATCAAGTGGATTGATAAACTAATCAAACATTTCAAACAACCCAGCCTGGCATCATCCATCATGTTCGAGATCCGGTCTGAACATTTTATTGCCCACCAACAAAATATTGTGGCTATTATGATGGGACTAAGAGATAAATACGGAATCTCATTTGCCTTGACCAATGTTCAGGGTTCATCAATATTAACTACATGTACACAACAGACATCATTCGAGTTTGTAAAAATCCCGATGTATGAAACATCTGATTCAGGAGAAGAAATGGGAGTAGACGCTGATGAATTGCGCGAGTTGATAGACAACGCAAGAGAGCTTGGTTCACTTACCATTGCGGACAAAATAGATAATGCAGATTATCTTTCAACCGCCATAGAATGCGGTGCAGATTTTTTGTCAGGTTATCTTGTCCACCCCCCTCAGGAAGATATTACATCAGAAGATGAAGTTGTTATGTAATTATGCCTAGTACTCCGTCCCAATAATACCCATCCATGTGATATTACGGAATCCACGGGGCAGCATATTGCCACGACGTCCGCGCTCACCCATATAGTGTTTTATATCTACAGGTTTCAAATTTAGATGTCGTTGCCCGGATTTAATCGTCAATATTGTATTCTCAGAGACGACTGTCATCGAAACAACAAATTCTTCTCGTGCTTTCAGTTTTGCGGGTGGGATTTGAATAATTTTTAATCCTTTGCCCTTGGCTAACAGGGGAAGTTGATTCAGTTGAAAGATTAATAATCTCCCTATCGAGGAAACGGCCGCGATTAAATCAGTTTCATAGTTATTTACAATGACTGGTGGCAGGAGCTTTGATTCCTTGGGAAAATTTACAACCAATTTTCCGTTTTTATTCCTGGTTATCAAATCTTCCAGTTTTGCGATAAAACCGTAACCAGCATCAGATGCCATCAAATAAGTGTCACTTGCCTGCCCCAGCATAACACCTTCAAAGCTGGCGCCATCAGGAGGATTTACCCTACTTGAAATTGGCTCACCATGACTTCTTGCCGAGGGCAGTGAATGTGTCGGCAAGGTATAGCATCGCCCTGTTGAATCAATAAACACAGCATTTTGATTGCTATGACCTGCTGCCATACATTTAAAGCTATCTTCAGCTCTGTAATTCAATGTATTTGGATCAAAATCATGTCCTTTGGCCGCGCGTATCCAGCCTTTTTTCGACAAAATGACAGTCACAGCTTCTGCGGGTACTAATTTTGTTTCATCAATCGCTTGCGCCTCTTGCCGCTCAATTAATGGCGATTTTCTTTTGTCACCAAATTCTTTAGCATCTGCTTGAAGTTCCTTTCTAACCAGGGTTTTCAATCGTTGCTTGGAGCCAAGCGTTTGTTTTAATGCTTTTCCATCCTTTTCAAGTTCTTTTAGCTCACCCTTGATTCTGATTTCTTCAAGTTTGGCTAATCTTCGTAATTTAAGATCGAGTATGCCTTCAGCCTGGATGTCAGACAGCTTGAAACGTTTCATTAAAACAGATTTTGGTTTGTCTTCTTGTCGAATAATCTGAATCACTTCATCGATATTCAAATAAGCTACCATCAGACCCTTCAATATATGAACCTGCGCAAGAATATTGTCTAGACGGTGTTGCAACCGTTTCGTGACAGTCGCTATCCGGAATGACAGCCACTCTTTCAGGATCGACCTGAGATCCATGACTTTTGGCCGACCATCTAAACCAATAATGTTCATATTGACACGATAACTACGTTCCAGATCGCTTGTAGCAAATAAGTGGGACATTAAATCATCGCAGTTCACCCGGTTTGATCTGGGGATTAATACAATTCGAACAGGATTTTCGTGATCAGATTCATCACGTAAATCATCAAGCATAGGCAGTTTCTTCGCATGCATCTGGGCAGCAATTTGTTCAAGTATTT
>CAYRXP010000108.1:0-6061 GCA_964428145.1 uncultured Enterobacteriaceae bacterium | reverse complement strand
TCCAGCCTGGCTCTTCCCTGGGCCAACATGTCCTCGATGCAAGATTGAGTGAATATCAACTCGCCATCAATTTCGTTATATTGCTTGTCGATGGTGCCGCCAGTAATTAATAGTCTTATTGTCATCACGTTTTCGAAATTCATATCACACTTTGAAGTTTATATCTCCCTATTATCAAGCTGCAGGGGGAAGAGAGCGACTGTATTCTATTATCGAAGAACGGGCAATTGATTGATGAAACGTTTTATTGTCAAAGCAGGTTGACTCAATTACGACAGTCAAAGAGAATCACGGGTTCGTTTATACAGTTATGTTTAATATAGGTTCATCTGTCTGGGGAAGGAGGGGATACGCTGTGCTGCAACAATACAAAACATTCTGCATGAAATATTTCCATTCGAATTATTCATAGAGGATTATTTACAGAGAATTATTTATAGGAAAACTATGACTCATTTTATTAAGAACAGTTATCGTCGTTTGGTGCTTAACCATCCTGTATTTACCTTGCTATTATTATTGGCTGTGTTCGCTTTTTTTATCTCTCATGCAAAAGATTTCAAGCTGGATGCCTCTGCCGATGCCCTGTTATTGGAGAATGACGAAGATCTCAAAATCTTTCGTGATCTCAATGAACGCTATGCCACCAAGGATTTTCTTTTCGTCACTTTCACTCCCAACCAGGATTTGTTTTCTGACAGTTCCCTACACATCATTGCCAGTTTAAGGGATGAGCTGAAGCAACTGGAATTGACCGATTCCATTGTTACCTTGCTGGATGTACCGCTTGTAAAACAAGTCAAAGGATCATTATCAGAAGTGACCAATAATTACAGGACACTGGAGTCTGATGATGTTGACAAGGTAAAAGCCAAAGCTGAGTTACTTTCAAGTCCGATATTCAAGGAACTGATCATCAGTCTTGATGGGAATACCACTGCCTTGCAGGTCAATCTGAAAGGGGATGACATATTCCGTGAATTACTTCACAAAAGAAATGCACTACTGCTGAGACAAGAGGAGGGAACATTGACCTTTGATGAAAGCCAGCAGTTGGAGGAAGTTTCTGACGCGTATGCATTACTAAAAAATGAAATTAATCAAAAGGACCACCAAAACATTCTCAATATTCGCGCGATCATGGAAAAGTATGAAAAGTTTGGGGCACTGCATCTTGGTGGTGTCACTATGATCTCGGATGACATGGTCACCTTTATCAAGAATGATCTGCTTGTCTTTGGTATTGGCGTATTCGTATTCCTTGTTGTCATGTTGAGTATCATCTTTCGCAAGCCTAGATGGGTGATACTGCCGTTATTAAGTTGTGCCTTTGCCGGGATGTTGATGATAGGGTTGTTGGGATTGGTCGGGTGGAATGTGACTGTCATTTCCTCCAATTTTATTTCTTTAATGTTGATCATTACCATGTCGATGAATGTTCATCTGGTGGTGCGCTATCGACAGCTACGCAACGATTTGCCAGATTTGAATCAGCAGGATTTGGTTATGGAGATGGCAAGCAAAATGGTTTGGCCTTGTCTTTATACTGCGTTGACGACGATTATAGCTTTTAGCTCATTGGTGGTGAGTGGTATCAAACCTGTCATAGATTTTGGCTGGATGATGACGATTGGTCTGACAGTCACGTTTGTCACGACTTTTTTGTTGTTTCCAGCTTTGTTGGTGCTGATGAAAAAGCCTGAGCTTGGGCAGGATAAACATGATGATTTTCAGATGATGCATACCTTGTCCGTATTTACAGTGAATCATGGGAATAAGATTTTATTGTTATCTATTGTATTGATGGTAGTCAGTGGCATAGGGATTTCAAAACTCGAAGTAGAGAACAGTTTCATTGATTACTTTAGTAAGGACACTGAAATTTATCGTGGACTTAAATTGATCGATGACAAACTGGGGGGGACAACCTCTCTCGATATCATTCTTAAATTTGAAGAGGAGCCTGAAGAAGAGTTATCAGGTGATCTCGCTGATGAGGAAGATGATTTCATTTTTGATTTCGGTGATGGGGCAGAGGAGGATCCCGCTGATTACTGGTTTACGCCAGACAAGTTGAATGAAGTAAAGAAAATCCATGATTACCTGGAAGGATTACCTGCTGTCGGCAAGGTTCTCTCTCTCGCTTCCCTTATTCGTGTTGGGGAAGATGTGAATCAGGGCGAATTTGATGCATTTGAACTGGCGATAGTCTACAAACGCATGCCCGAAGATCTAAAGTCCAGCATGATTGATCCCTATATCTCAATTAAGGATAATGAAGCGCGGATTAATCTGCGAATTCTGGATTCTCTCGAGAATCTACGCCGGAAGGAATTACTCGAGCAGATACATTCTGATCTTACCGGCAAAATGGGTTTTTCTGAAGACCGAATTGCCATCTCCGGACTACTGGTGCTTTATAACAATATGCTGCAAAGCTTATTTAAATCACAAATCCTTACGCTGGGTGTTGTCATGGTAGGTATTGCTTTGATGCTACTGGTGCTTTTTCGCTCAGTCCCATTGGCAATCATAGGTATTATTCCAAATATTCTGGCGGCGGGCATTATTCTGGGTTTGATGGGATGGTTACGCATTCCTCTGGATATGATGACGATTACCATTGCAGCGATAACAATTGGTATAGCAGTGGATAATTCAATCCATTATATCTATCGATTCCGGGAAGAATTTGCCAGGAAGCAAGACTACATAGAGACATTACACTACTGTCACGCCAATATTGGTAAGGCTGTTTTCTATACTGCAGTCACCATCATTGTAGGGTTTTCCATACTCGTGATGTCTAATTTTATACCAACCATCTATTTTGGCCTATTGACAGCATTTGCCATGTTGGTGGCCTTTTTGGCAGCGTTGACCTTGCTGCCAAAATTGATATTAATCTGGAAACCTTTTACCACAAAAATAAATATATGATTAACAATAAGTTACCAAGGTTTTACGGGTGTATCCCAGTCCGCCGAGGCAAAAAAATTGTTGATTGCCTTGTTTGTGCGGAAACCTTTTACTTGTGAGCGGAACTAATTAGAATATACCCCCTGTGTTGAGCGACAGTCGCCGACCAGATCATGGGTGTTGGATATTCAGAATACAAGATCATTGCGGGGGGAGCCCCGTGCTTAATTGGGGAAAAGAGCAGAGAAGACACAATGAAAAAAATAATATTATTAATTAGTTGTTTGTGGTCAGTCCTTCTAATCAGTTCAGTACAGGCAACGGTGCAGACTGCCGGAGAGGTTGTGATGAATACGGCGGATGAGGTTCTTGCACGAGTGACATCTGAACGAGAAGCGATTGATGCTGACCCTGGCAGGATTTATTCTTTGGTTAATGATGTCGTCATTCCTCATTTTGATTTTGTCAGTATGTCGAAGTGGGTATTGGGTAAAAAGAGTTGGCGTGGTGCCTCAGAGAGCCAGCGAGAACAATTTATAGCTGAGTTCACGACTTTGTTGGTGCGCACTTATGCCAAGGCATTGCTGGAATACGCACATCAAGAAATAGAATATTTGCCAGAAGAGAGCAATCCCAATTCAAATCTGGTTGTGATAAAAACAAAAATCCAACAGTCGGGGACAAGTGCAGTGCCTATCGACTACCGTATGCATCTTAGTGGTGGTGAATGGAAGGTCGTTGATATTGTCGTGGATGGTGTGAGTCTGATTTTGACCTATCGTGGTTCATTTGCGTCAGAAATCAGAAAAAATGGTCTTGATGCCCTGATAGGCAAGCTATCACAACGAAACGATGAAATGGTTAACGCTGTGGTCAAGGCTGATCCTCACTGATATTTCCTATCATTGATATCTAACATCGCAGGAGTGGTGTTCAAGGTTTAACAGGCTGTTAGAGATTATCTTGCCGCATCTATTCTTTGATGCCGAAACTTGCTTAAATCATGTAAACTGCCCTGCTTTTTATTAAAGAAAGTTGCCAGAAAAAAGTTAACAGGAAAGCAGTGAGGTTTCCTGTTTATTTATTTTTGTCAGTTTTTGTCAGGAGTTAAGTATGCGAGTTGAAGAAATCAAGGACAAGATCGGGCAAGGTATAGCTGGATGTGAGGTATTTGTTGACGGAGACGGTCGTCATTTTCAGGCAATCGTCGTGAGTGATACGTTCTCAGGTAAAAATATGGTTTATCGGCATCAACTGGTTTATCAGACTCTGGGCGATAAGGTTGGAGGAGAAGAGTTACACGCCTTGTCAATAAGCACCTATACAAATGAAGAATGGCAACAACAGAAAAAGTTTCAGGGTATTAAATAGGCTGAATTGATACAAAAACGATGGATAAGTTAATTATAAAAGGTGGAATACCACTAGAAGGGGAAATAAGCATTTCGGGAGCAAAGAATGCAGCCTTACCTATTTTGGCTGCCACGTTGTTGGCAGATGACCCTGTTAATATCAGTAATGTGCCGCATTTGCATGACATCACAACGACAATTGGTTTACTTGCTCGTATGGGCTCAGAATTAACCATTGACGAACGAATGAACCTGGAAGTCGATAGTACCAATATTAAGGAATTTTCCGCACCCTATGAATTAGTGAAAACCATGCGCTCCTCAATATTAGTGTTGGGGCCACTATTGGCGAAATACGGTAAAGCCGATGTTTCCTTACCTGGGGGGTGTGCCATTGGTTCTAGACCTGTGAATATACACTTGCAGGGCTTGCAATCCATGGGCGCGAATATCCGGGTCGAAGGTGGCTATATTCGTGCGACTGCGAAAAGATTGAAAGGAGTTCATCTGACAATGGACATTGTCACTGTAACTGGCACGGAAAATTTGATGATGGCAGCGACGCTAGCTGAAGGTAAAACTGTATTGGAAAATGCTGCCCGCGAGCCTGAAGTATCTGATCTGGCAAATTGTCTTATCAGTATGGGTGCAAAAATTAAAGGGGCAGGAACCGATAGAATAGAAATTGAAGGTGTGAAAACACTCTCTGGAACCGATTACAAGATTATGCCAGACAGGATCGAAACGGGAACCTATCTGGTAGCAGCTGCCATGACCGGAGGGAAGATCAAATTAAAAGATACTAAACTCGAAATACTTGATGCTGTTCTTGCAAAATTAACAGAAGCAGGGGCCATTATTGACACAGACGAAAATTCCATCTCGCTGGACATGAAAGGGAAAAGACCCAAGGCGGTTGATATTCACACGGTGCCATTCCCGGGGTTTCCCACTGATATGCAGGCGCAATTTACAGCTATGAATTGTATTGCAACAGGCAATGGTACGATTACTGAAACAGTTTTTGAAAATCGTTTTATGCATGTACAGGAGTTACAGAGAATGGGGGCCAACCTGAAGCTGGAAGGCAATACAGCAATCAGTGCAGGGGTTAATGGTCTCACGGGTGCGCCGGTCATGGCCACTGATCTGCGCGCATCGGCCAGTCTTGTTTTGGCAGGCCTGGTCGCAAAAGGAGACACGGTTGTTGATCGTATTTACCATATAGACAGGGGTTATGAAACAATCGAAGAAAAGCTGACCCAGCTTGGTGCTCATATACGCAGGGTAGCCTAGTTTTTTCCAATTACGTTTTTAAATCAGGAAGTTTTGCCAATGTCCAGTAACATAACAATCGCTATCTCAAAAGGGCGCATATTCAAAGATGCGCTGCCGCTGTTGGCCGCGCTGAAAATTTATCCGGTTGAAGCACCGGAAACAACGCGCAAGTTGATTCTGGAAACAAACCGGTCTGATGTAAAGATTATTATCGTTCGTGCAACAGACGTTCCCACCTACGTGGAATATGGTGCAGCAGATATTGGTATTGCGGGAAAGGATGTTTTGCTGGAATACAATGGTAATGGCTTGGGGGGCAATGGATTATATGAGCCGCTTGATCTGAAAATCGCACAATGCAGGATGATTGTCGCAGAGCCTGAAAAAGTAGAGTCCAGGAAAATAATGCCAGGGGAAACTGGTAACAGGGGGAAGAGTGGCAGAAAAAGAGTTGCTACCAAGTACGTTAATATCGCGCGTAATTATTTTGCCAGTCAGGGTAAACAGGTCGA
>CAYRXP010000107.1:0-6095 GCA_964428145.1 uncultured Enterobacteriaceae bacterium | reverse complement strand
TGTGTCATGATCCGGATGTGTGGAGAACAGACCGTGATATATGCGAGGTTCTCGACCTTCTGCTTCGGCTTGCTGGGATTCAAATGTTTCCTGATCTTTCAGAACCTGGATTACATCCAGCATGGACTCAGCATCGTAATCTGTTCTTGCCACATATTCTGCTCCCAGCTTATCGGCCTCCAACTCATGCTCTCTGCCATAGCCCCTGAGAAATGCTGAACCCATTACCTGCATCAGCTGGCTGCCTACCTGATTCATGCCTGGAATGAAAATTGAAGCCAGGGCTGTGCCAATGCCAGTTATCTGTGCTGCGCTGTATTGTCTGACGGCATGTCTTGCTGTGACATGGCCTATTTCATGACCAAGCACGGCTGCCAGTTCAGCTTCAGAATTGAGATAAGCCAGCAAACCACGCGTGATGAATATGTATCCCCCCGGTAAGGCGAAGGCGTTGACATCCTTGCTGTCGAGTACGGTAAATCGATAGATTAAATTATTGCGATGGCTATTCATTGCAAGCTTTTGACCCACCTCGTTGACATAGGCCTGCAACTCAGGGTTGTTATAAACAATGTAATGCTGAAGCACTTCTTTATTTGTTTTTCGTCCGAGGGCGATCTCACTTTGCTCTGACATCAGGACCAGATCCTGTTCCCCTGTCGCAGGATTGACCGCACAGCCACCAATGTTGATGAAAGTGAGCAGGAGAATTAAATGGCAAATATTTTTCATAGTCGGGTTTTATGACATTGAGTTGACAGGGACAGTTCCCAATTGGGTGAAATGTTGTTACCTGACAAGTATGATATCAGAGCCATGTCTAATTCTGATCCTGAATTCATTGTTATTTTTATAAATCCAGCCACGTGCCTGAATCATCTTACCTTCCAGTTCATGAAGTTCTGACTCAATGAAGTAGGATAAGTCTTCACGCTTGATACGCAGTGTGACATTCCCTGTAAGATTGATCCAGATCGATGATCGACTTTCACCAATACGTTCTACCTTCCCGGTAATGACACGATAGCCATGGGTGTTATTGTGCAATGTTGTGGATGATATAGGTTTATATTGTTTTAATTCCCACAGGCCTTGTTGTGACGCCATTGCGTGATTTGAATGATGAAGATAGCAGTTGAGAAAATTCAGGTTGGGAGGAATCGTCAAGGGTGTCGCCAAGCCTTTCGCCAACAAGACAGCCTGAATGTTTTGACCATTAGGTAGAAAAAGATGCGCCAGGGTTCTTTTATATCGATCAAGAGGTTGTGAATCAAATTTCAGAAGAATGTTTTTGTTTCCCTGTAAAAGCGAGACCAGATAACTTCTTGCAGTATGTGCCCCCTCGTCTGATTTTCTGCCATCCCGCCCAATCTCTGGTGTATCAATACCAATCAGACGGACATGGCGACCATCTTTCAGTATGACAGTATCTCCATCGATAACGTAATTGATTTCTACCGTCTCATCCAATAATCCGATACTACATGATGGCTCGGGATCGCTATATGCCTTATTTGAAAGGAAAGTTAATAGAATTATTACAGCACAAACAAAAAAGCGCTCATGTCGAGCGCCTTTTATCGAAAGGAAATGGTCTCCCTTATCCTTTTTACATTCCGTATTTTTTGTTGAATTTATCAACTCGTCCAGCTGTGTCGAGCATTTTCTGCTTGCCCGTGTAGAATGGATGGCATTGAGAGCAAACATCAAGGTGCAGTTCCTCAGACAACGTAGATTTGGTCTTGAATGTATTGCCACAACTACACTTAACTTCAATTTCTTCGTACGCAGGGTGTATATCAGTTTTCATAACAGCTTAATTTTCAAGTAGTTTTTCGAGTTAATCCCATTTGCGGGTCTCATCGAGCTAACGGGGAGAGGGAGTTTATTAAAAATGAAGGGTTCAGGCAATAGGTTTAGGCAAGAAATATTGCCGACGATTTAGTCAGAGTC
Source organism: uncultured Enterobacteriaceae bacterium (assembly GCA_964428145.1). Classification (GTDB taxonomy): domain Bacteria; phylum Pseudomonadota; class Gammaproteobacteria; order Eutrophobiales; family Eutrophobiaceae; genus SMWN01. The sequence goes on along the minus strand of CAYRXP010000107.1, from coordinate 4,142 downwards.
AGTAGTGAATAGCGATCAGACTATTTGGCATTCTGGAATTCGTTGGTAATTAATCCAGGTTTTTCATATATCAAACTCAGCAACAACAGGTGCGTGGTCCGAAGGTCTTTCAAGCCCTCTCGGGGTCTTATCAATGCGGCATGCCGTGCATAAATCTGCCAGGGAATCTGTGGCCAGTATAAGGTCAATACGTAAACCCAGATTCCGTTGATACCCAGCAGCGCGATAATCCCACCAGGAAAAACTGTTTTCTTCCTGCTCAAAAATTCTGAAACAATCGACCAGGTTGTTCTCTAATAGTGACCGTAACGCATCTCTTTCAGCCTGGCTGACCAGCACCTTTCCTTCCCAGGCTTCCGGATTATGGACGTCACGATCTTCTGGGGCAATATTAAAGTCACCCAGCAATACAACGTTTTCATATCTGTTGACAAGCGTATCTGTGAAATTATGTAGATGGGACAACCATTCCAGTTTATAGCGGTATTTGTCTGAGCCAACTTCAGCCCCATTGGGAATATATAGATTGAGTATTGTAACATTATCAATATTGGTACAAAGAATACGTCGCTGTGGATCATCGAACCCCGGGAAGTCAGTAATGACATTAGTCGCTTTTACCTTACTGAGTGTTGCAACCCCGTTATAGGTTTTTTGGCCACTGAAGATCACTTGATATCCAGCATTGTGGATCTCTTCTACCGGAAAATTTTCATCCGTCAGCTTTGTCTCCTGTAAGACGAGGACATCAGGCTGTTTAGATTCAAGCCATTGCAGTACGTGGGGTAATCTCACACGCAGAGAATTTACATTCCATGTAGCGATACGCAGCATATTTGTTAATGCCTATTAATATCACATTGAAGGAGTACTAGTATCTTAATCCACCATAGCGGCGTCTTTGTAGCCAATCCATCAAAAGGATTCCGAGTAGTAAACCAGCTAACAGTGCAATCCCTGAACCAATGATTAGATTAGATAGTGTTGAGGTATTTTGCTCAGGTACTTCTGTATTACTGTCATTCTGTAATCGTTTGATCTCGTTTTTCAGTCCGGCGTTTTTTTCGGTCAGCAACTGTATTTCACTGCTTAATTTATTATTATCTCCGGCTTGGCTGATTTGATTTCTTAATTCTGAAAGATTGGCCCGTAATTCACCTGACTTTAATTTATCAGATTTTATTTTCTGTTTGAGGTTTTTGTTTTCAATTTTCAATTTGGCTATTTCATCAGAGTTCATGACAAGTTCCTGGTCTGGTTTAGCCTGCTGTATCTTGATATTTTCTAATTCAGCCTCTAATTCCCTGATTTTTGATTGAGCAGCCCCTTCATCCATGCCTTCATTTTTATCAGGATTATTAGTCGTGAGATATCTGTTACTTATCCAGCCAGAGACACCCTTCGGATCACGGACATGAACAAAATCATTATCACGTTTGATAACGTCCAGCGTTGTGCCTGTTGGAAGTACCTTCAAAATTGGGCTATCAATGGATTTTCCCTCATGTAATCCAACCAGCAGGCTGTCCGTGATATATACAGTTTCTGCCTGTATATTTACAGGAATAAGTGGCAACAGAATAAATAGTAAGCCTACTTTTCTGGAAAAGTTTGAAACAGGAAATATCATATTCATTCTGGTCATGTTTGCCCGGTGTTTATGCTGTGATACCTGAATGTTTCAGCAAGGCATCAATATTTGGTTCACGCCCCCTGAAGTTAATAAACATCTCCATCGGTTCCTTCACGCCCCCTTGTTCCAGGATTGAATGCAAAAATTTATTTCCGGTATGTTTATTAAAAATACCATCTTCTTCAAATTTTGAATAGGCGTCCGCAGACAAAACTTCAGCCCATTTATAGCTATAATACCCTGCTGCGTAGCCGCCTGCGAATATATGAGAAAAACTGTGTTGAAATCGGTTAAATTCCGGAGGAATGACAACGGCGACCTGGCGGCGGACATCATCCAGTAGCGACTGCACATCTACAGATGTTTTACTGTCGTATTCCAGGTGCAATCGAAAGTCGAACAGGGAGAATTCCAATTGCCGCACCATTTGCATGCCGGTCTGGAAGTTCCTGGCAGCTATCATTTTTTCAAAAATATCATCACTGATTAATTTTCCCGTCTGATGATGCCTGCCAATAAGATCAAGGGCTTCACGTTCCCAGCACCAGTTTTCCATAAACTGACTCGGGAGCTCAACAGCATCCCAGGGCACACCGTTAATCCCGGACACACTGGGGTAATCAACCAATGTCAACATGTGGTGTAAGCCATGGCCAAACTCGTGAAACAGGGTAATGACTTCTTCATGGGTGAGCAATGACGGATCATTCCCGATGGGGGCTGTGAAGTTACAGGTAATGTAGGCGACGGGGATTTGAACATCAGATGCAGATCTTTTACGAACAATGCATTCATCCATCCAGGCACCACCACGTTTGCCTGTGCGTGTGTAAAGATCTAGGTAAAATCCGCCACGCAGGGATCCTGTGTTATCGAAGATATCAAAGAAACGAACATCTTCATGCCAGGTTTCAACATGCTCTCTTTCTTTCACATCAATACCATACAGACGTTTAACGATGGTAAATAAACCGTCGATTACCTGAGGCGCTGGAAAGTATGGCCTCAGCTCTTCCTGCGAGAGATCATATTTATGTTGCCTGAATTTTTCAGCGTAATAAGCCATGTCCCAGGCTTGTAATTCACTTAATCCAAATTCTGATTTTGCGAATTCCTGTAAGGCCTTCAATTCCCGTTTTGCCATTTTTCTGGATCGCGAAGCCAGGCCATTCAGAAAATCCAATACTTCGTTTATGTCATTGGCCATTTTTCTGGCGAGTGAATAATGGGCATAGCTTTCGTAGCCTAGTAATTGGGCCTGTCGATGGCGTAGCGCGAGAATCTCATTCATGAGCCCTGAGTTATCCCATTGACCCGCATTGGGGCCCTGATCTGAGGCACGTGTGATATAGGCGGTATACATTTCTTTCCGTAATGCCACATCGTCCGCATATTGCATAACCGGCATGTAGGAAGGAAAGTCGAGTGTAAATATCCAACCTTGTTTATCTTCACTGAGGGATTTTTGTTTTGCTTGCGCCAGTGCCGATTTTGGTAATCCGTTCAGTGACTTCTTATCTGTCACATGCTTTGTCCATGAATGCGTTGCATCCAGCAAATTTTCTTCAAACCTGGTTTGTAAACGGGATAACTCTTTTTTTATATCCTTGTATTCCTGTTGTTTATCTTCGTCCAGTTCTATTCCTGAAAGTCTGAATTCCCGTAAGGCATTTTCTATTATTTTCCTTTGCGCATCGTCCAGTAATGCAAATTCATCGCTTTCGGAAACCGATTTGTAGGCCAGATACAAATCCTTGTTTTGACCCATTTCTGTCGCGTAGTCTGACAACTTCGGTAGACAGGCATTGTAGGCCTCTCGCAATTCATCATTATCCGCGACGGAATGAAGATGACAGGCCGGCGACCAGGCGCGATTCAGCTGATCATCAAGATCTTCCACGGGCTGGAGTGTATTTCCCCAGCTGACGGGTTCATTACTCTGTAACAGGGCTTGAATCTTGGAACGGTTTTCCTTCAACATATGATCGATTGCCGGCTCTATCTGTGTTGGCGTGATTGAGCTAAATAGTGGCAAGCCGTCTGTATGAAGTAGTGGGTTATTCATTGCAAAAATTCATTCATTATCAAATCTGATGTTATAGGAGACAGGATTGTAAGCGATGACGTAATTGTAACGAATGATATGCAGAAGCAAAAATATTCTTATCCCGAGAGCCTTATCCCGATCATCCATGTCGCGATCATGCCGGCAACAAAAAAAGTGACAATCAGGCAAGTAGAATACCTTGAATAACGCTTAAGCAGATCAGATTGCGGGAGTGCAGAGAGTAAATAGGGTCGCCTGAGATCACAGGTTTTGCTGAGCATATTGACAGGGGCTGCGGCCTGCTGCTCAGCGTGCTGGTTTTGTACCTGCTTTAACGCAGTTTCCCTGACCTTTTGCCATTCTTCCATACCGATCTGCCCGTCTTTGTTTTCATCAAAGCGGGTCAGGAGTTGCTCACTGTTTTTTTTCCATTCTCTGAGTAAATGGCCAACATCACCGTCT
>CAYRXP010000106.1:0-6142 GCA_964428145.1 uncultured Enterobacteriaceae bacterium | reverse complement strand
CGCGCGGATAATCACCTCGCTTTCCTGATATATGAGGAAAGGAGCAGGGCGTTCGCCTGCTGCTTTTTCAATGGCCTGCCATAAGGTGGTGAGATAATCAGAATCCCATTGTAACTCTTCTTTAACTTTGCCAATTCCTGCGGTTCTGAGAATGAGTGCTGTGTTTTGTGGGATATCAAGCTGACCCATGACTTCACGTGCCACGGCACGATCAGCACCTTCAATCTGACGTGAGATACCACCAGATCGGGGATTATTAGGCATCAGCACCAGATATCGGCCTGCCAGGCTGATCATTGTGGTCAGGGCTGCACCTTTATTGCCACGTTCTTCCTTTTCAATCTGAACGATGAATTCCTGTCCCTCGTCAATCGCATCTTTGATGTTAACGCGACCACGCTGACCGGGATCAGACTTATTCTTGAACAGACTACGGGAAATTTCCTTGAGCGGTAAGAAACCGTGGCGATTGCCGCCATAATCTATAAAGGCAGCCTCCAGGCTTGGTTCGATACGAACCACACGCCCTTTGTAGATATTTGATTTTTTTTGGGTACGATTAATGGATTCAATATCCAGATCGTACAACTTTTGGCCATCGACAAGCGCCACACGCATCTCTTCAGGCTGAGTTGCGTTAATCAGCATTCTCTTCATTTTTGTATTCCTTTGTATGCGCTCTACCATTAGCGGTATCAGACAGTTTCTTCATTCTTCTGTCTGATGCGACTAGCGTTCTACTGGGAATCTTTCACCAGGAAACGTCTGTCTAGGCTATTGGGAGCGCCTGTTATCACTCATTACATCGGGTGGAGTGATATTTAAACCCTTATGTTTAAGAGGTTGTTTGCGGTATTCATGCAAATATCTCAGATATCGACATATTTTCAGACACTGGAATATTCGCAGGTACTGGTAAATTCTCTAATACTGGCGCAAAACCTCTGCTTTTTGGAATATTCAAGCCAGAACGTTAAAGTAACCCGGCCGGCTCATTTCACGGGCATTTGCTGGTTATGAAGGGGTGGGGAGGCAAAAAATATGACTCAGTTGCCATCAACACCACTGTTGATACCGGCTTCACAACATCAGCTAGTGCGTTTGTCGTAATGAAACACCGCTTATACGGTTCGAAATATCCGAAAATGTCCGTATTCCAGCGACTAATATAACAATGTTGATATACTCCCGCAATTATGACAGGCAAAAAAGTTGAGCAGCGAGGGGTATCCTTCATTACGGTTGATGACGATCACGCTGACAGGCGCCTGGATAATTTTCTGATAGGTTATTTTGCTAGCCTTCCCAGAACCCGAATCTACAGAATGATTAGAAAAGGTGAAGTCCGGGTCAATAAAGGCAGGATTAAGCAAAATTATCGTCTGCAGACAGGGGATACAGTCAGAGTTCCTCCTATGTATTTTTCTACGCAGGAAAAACCATCCAGACCGCCGGAAAGGTTCTCCAAGCTAATTGGGAACAGTATTATTTACGAAGATGATTATTTAATCGCCATCAATAAGCCCTCAAACATCGCGGTTCATAGTGGCAGTGGAGTTCAATATGGTGTGATTGAGATACTGCGGGCGCAACGACCTGAAACAGACTTTCTTGAGTTAATTCACCGCCTGGACAGGGCAACATCAGGATGTTTACTCATTGCAAAAGGCCACAAAACTCTGAGAGGGATGCATGACATCTTAAAAAGTGGTCACGTTAAAAAAAATTATCTAGCGCTTTTGAAGGGGCAATTAACGGAAACCATGCGGACTGTTGATGTACCACTGAACAAGGTAAGTACAGAATCGGGCGATCGAATGGTCAGGGTCGACAATGCAGGCAAACAGGCATTAACACATTTTCATATACTGGAACGTTTTCGTGTCGCCTCGCTTTCTCGTGTTGAATTAGTGACGGGGAGAACGCATCAGATCAGGGTGCATGCCGCCTATATCGATCACCCATTGGCCGGCGATGAGAAATATGGTGATTGGGAGTTTAATCGTGCGATGAAAAAATCAGGACTCAAAAGGTTGTTCCTACATGCTGAAACGTTGTCTTTTGAGATGCCGGGCACAGGCAAACAAATTGAACTAAAGGCGCCGCTGCCAGACGAACTGGATCAATTCCTGAAAAAATTGGTGTGACTTGTTTGTCATTGCATAGATGAATGGATAAACCAGTTGCTAAGAAATACCAGTTATTAGTTTTTGATTGGTGTGCACATTGGTCGATTCAGAAGCATGCATCATCGGTACGATGCATTTCTGTCTGTTGCAGATGTAGGACTGCAAGAATGTAGCAATCGCAGTGGGCTATGGCGTTATACATGACATTACTGAAATTCAAGAGTTTTTATAGCTATACTTGGTATAGCGATATTTGGCATCGTTAAATCTACAGAGGTCAGGCATAAAATGAGTGAGCAACAATCCAGTCATCAGGCGGAATTTGAGCAAGCACTGGTGAGTAAAATAGCATTAGAAGCCATCACTGAACAACGGCGGGCAAGACGATGGAGCGTATTTTTCAAGCTGTTTATGGTTGGCTATATTTCAATTTTTACAGTTTATTATCTCGTCGATGGCATGGTTGGCCCCTCATTGGGCGGCGTAAAACATACTGCTTTGATTGATATATCCGGCGTAATTTCAGCTGATTCAGAGGCGAGTGCAGATTACATTGTCAGTGGCTTACGCGCTGCTTTTGAAGACAAAAACACGGCAGGTATTATTTTAAGAATCAATAGTCCTGGTGGGAGCCCGGTACAAGCCGGCTACGTGAATGACGAAATTTACAGGTTACGAGATGAATATCCTGATATTCCAATTTATTCGGTCATTACTGATGTATGTGCCTCAGGAGGATATTACATCGCCGCAGCAGCAGATAAAATTTATGCAGATAAGGCCAGTGTTGTTGGCTCGATTGGTGTCATTATGTCAGGTTTTGGATTTGTCGATTCTATTGAAAAACTGGGCGTCGAACGCCGATTGTTACATGCAGGGAAGAATAAAGGATTTCTTGATCCTTTCTCTCCATTGAAGGCAGAAGACGTCAAGCATGTTGAAACATTGTTGACTGATATACATCAGCAATTTGTTGATGTGGTCAGGAAAGGTCGTGGTGATAGGCTTGCTAATGACGAAAAGATTTTTTCAGGTTTAATCTGGACGGGAGAACAATCAATAGCGTTAGGACTTGTGGATGCGCTAGGCAGTGCAGGTTATGTTGCGAGAGAAGTAATTGGCGTTGAAGAAATTGTTGATTTTACCAAGCGGAAAACATTTCTGGATCAGTTTGCCAACAAGATTGGCGCGACATTTATCCGTGCGATAGATGCAACGCTGACGGGATATAATATTAGATAAGTAGAAAACTGGTCTTATTAAGAAGTCAATCAGAAATCAGGGGAGATCCTGATGTTCGTTCCTTAGCATTTCTGACAAACGGATGAGAGGCAAGCCAATCAGGCTTGTGGGATCTTCTCCCTCAAAGCGTTGAACCAGGGAGATACCGTAGCCTTCAGACTTGAAGCTGCCCACACAATCATAAGGTGTTTCCTTAAGAAGATACCGTTCTAATTCGTCCTCTGTCAGGTCACGAAAATGCACGGTATAATTTATCCAGTCTTTTTGCATTCTATTGCTGGCGGTGTTGATGACGCAGAGACCCGTAAGAAAATTAACAGACTGGTGGCTGATTTTTCTTAATTGCTCCCTGGCATTGTTGAAGTTGCCGGGTTTAGTCAGAATTTCATCATTTACTACAGCGACTTGATCCGAGCCAATGATCAGTGACTCTGGATGCGCTGGGGCGATTGCCCTGGCCTTGGTCTCTGCCAATCTAATCACAAGCTCTGTGGGTGTCTCATCGTCTCGCTGCGATTCATCGATATCAGGCGACTCACATTCGAAGGGAATTTCGAGTCTTTCCAACAGTGCACGGCGATAGGGTGAGGATGATGCAAGGATGAGATTAATGATATTTTCCTTTAGCTGTGTTCCGGCTGTATTCAGGATTATGTTATAGGGGCCTGATTACAGCCGATAATTACCTGCCAAGTCAATGGCTTAGTTAGAAATAATTGTAAAATTTTGACAGTGATACTTTGTATGGATACACTCTGCCGCCTGATGCCATCTGAGCTGCCGGAAACGATCGATCCAATGCGCCTTGCGAAGATTGGTAAAGCCCTTTCAGGGAGTTATGATCTGCATCAATTATCGCGTGTCAATGCGTTGTTGGATACCGATCCAGGTGGGCAAATATCATTCAAACTGAAATTCTCCTGGGATGATGAAAGTCGTCTATTTTGCGTTGTCGGGAGGCTTGAAGCAATATTGCCCCTGGTTTGTCAACGTTGTTTGCAGCCTATGCAGCGCCAGGTCGGTGGAATTGTTAATATGGCTATTGTCAGTGATGAGGCAGAAGCAGAGTCGCTACCTGCACAGTTTGAACCATATATATATACAGGAGTACCTGTGAAACTACAGGACTTCGTAGAAGATGAGTTATTGTTGGTCATGCCTTTGGTCTCGCTACACGAAGAGAGGGCGTGCCCGGCAGCAAATAAACCATCAGAAAATAAATCTTGGCAGGAACGAATTGCAAAAGTAAATCCTTTTGCTGAGCTAAAGAATTTAAAATTACGTAAATAGTTAGGAGAGAATCAGTAATGGCTGTTCAAAAAAGTAAAAAATCTGCCTCACGTCGTGGTATGAGACGTTCGCATGATGCATTATCTGCAGCGACACTGTCTATTGAGCCAAATACGGGCGAAACACACAGACGTCATCATGTGAGTGCAGACGGTTATTACCGGGGCAATAAAGTAATAGAAAGTAAAGACGATTTAGAATTGGATTGATTAAGTCTGGACTGATTGTTTTTGTATCATTAGCTTGCAGTCCGTCATCCTCTTTAATTCTATTCACCTTGTCGTTCGTTTAGGCAGAATATGTTTTCCACAACAATGAGAATATTTTGGACGTTACCATAGCGTTGGATGCAATGGGTGGTGATCACGGCCCGACCGAGATTCTTCCCGCTGCACTCCATGTTCTGAAAAAGCACAGTAAACTACATCTTGTCCTGGTCGGTCAGGAAGAGGTCCTGCTCAAGGCATTCGCGGATAATAATGTTGTGCCAAATGAACAGGTCAGTATTAAACATGCATCCGAAACGATAGAAATGCATGAATCACCTTCCAAGGCGTTGCGTAGAAAAAAAGATTCTTCAATGCGGGTTGCCATTAATATGGTTCAAGATGGTGAAGCCCAAGCCTGTGTCAGTGCCGGTAATACAGGTGCATTAATGGCTATATCCAGGTTTGTTCTGAAAATGTTGCCGGGGATTGATCGGCCTGCAATATGCTCCACCATGCCTGCTTTGCAAGGACATACACACTTGCTCGATCTTGGCGCGAATGTTGATTCAAGCGCGGAACAGTTGTTTCAGTTTGCTGTAATGGGTTCTGAATTAGCCAGTGCCACCGATAATCTAGAAGGCCCAAGTGTCGCACTGTTGAATGTTGGTTCTGAAGAAATGAAAGGCAATGATCGTGTCAAACTTGCAGCAAAACTTTTGGCTGACAGTCATATTAACTACGTTGGTTTTGCCGAAGGTACAGATGTTTATAGCGGAAAATTTGATGTGATTGTGTGTGATGGTTTTGTCGGCAATATTGCACTAAAAGCAAGTGAAGGCGTCGCAGAGCTGATGAGCCAATATGCAAAAAATGCTTTCCAGAAATCTTTTTATGGAAAACTGGCTGCTTTGGTGACCATGCCGGTGCTCAGAGACATTCGGCGTAAGCTTGATCCACGGCGTTATAATGGCGCAAGTTTACTTGGGCTTAGGGGAATTGTTGTGAAAAGTCATGGTAGTGCCGACAAAGTATCCTTTGCACATGCAATTGAGGAAGCCATTGTCGAAGTTGAAAAAAATGTTCCAGACAAAATCAATGTCAGACTCGAAGAGTTACTAACGGAGAGAGAACTAGTTTGATTTACTCCAGCATCACAGGCACAGGTGGTTATTTACCAGAGCGTATTATGGATAATGCTGAGCTGGAGCAAATGGTGGATACCTCAGATGAGTGGATCAAGAGCAGAACCGGTGTTGTTAAAAGGCACATCGC
>CAYRXP010000105.1:0-6213 GCA_964428145.1 uncultured Enterobacteriaceae bacterium | reverse complement strand
GTGCTATTAACGTTTAAGCATTAAAGTAATGACTTGTTTTGTGTACTCATACCCCCTTATCTCAGTACTTGCCCGAGGACCAGCTACATTAAGGAGTGAAATTTGATTTTCGTCTATGAAATGCTTGATTCGTTTACTAGCTATATCTTGAGTTATGCTGTCACCATCTATTAACAGATAAGGCTTTTTTTCATTAAGGCAATACAAAAGTGTTTTCTCTGTACCTCCGCTTATGGATTCAAAATATATAATTACAGTAGCATCACTGTCTTGCACATTTTTCAAGGTTCGTTTTTTATAACCGCTCTCAGGTAGTTCTTGAAGCGGATATTTTTCTGCAATTGGGCCATCTTCTGCCTTACGACCTTTAGGACACCAGCCACCTACACTGACTCCTGATTCTAATGCAGCATCCAGGGCAGCCCGGTCAACACCGGTCTGACCACCTGAAATTATCTTTATCATTGGAAAAGTTGACATAATTATTTAACTTTCGATGCCATGGTATATTTATACAGATAGGTATACACATACAGAGTAACAATACCGCTAATAACATCCTGACTAGTATAAAATTTAGGGCTTTGGTTGACAATTTACAACACCAGACGGCTATTACCAGTTAAGTTCTAAAGTTTGAGTCTTGAACAACAATAATATATAAGTACGGCATATTTACTAAAAGAGTTTTTCAAATGTCTGAAATTTACTTCGATGCGCGCAGCTTGTTGCTTAGTGAATATCATGGTGTATTATCGACTCATTCCGTTGATGCCCCGGGCTATCCGTTTGGTTCTGTTGTTCCTTATTGTATGGACAGAGATGGCCAACCGGTGATTCTTATCAGTTCAATTGCACAACATACAAAAAATATTCAAGAAAATTCTAAAGTCTCATTAATTGTTACCGAAGGTGAGGCCAATGACATTCAGGCGGCAGCACGTTTGACATGTCTGGGTAACGCCAACATAATTTCTGATGACGAAGATGTAAGTATTCGCTATTACAAGTATTTCCCTGAATCCAGGGATTATCATAAAACGCACGATTTTAATTTTTATCGTATTGAATTGGTTCGCGCACGATATATTGGTGGGTTTGGGATAATTCACTGGTTAGAACCAAAAGAGTTGGTGTGTGCTAATCCATTCTCAGTGCAAGATGAACATGCCATAGTAAATCACATGAATCATGACCATGCTGATGCCATGATCGACTATTGCTGTTATCAAAGGATTGAACTCCCTGATGGTTGTCAACCTATTATGGTGGGTGTGGATGCTGCAGGATTTCATCTACGAGTGGATGCACGTATCGTACGTTTTACTTTTCCAGGACCTGTCAATTCTTCGGAAGAAGTTCGGCAGATTCTAGTAGAGATGGCTAAGCAAGCTCGACAAAAGTGAATAATAGAGAGCAGATGTAATCACACTCCAAATTACAGATCTGATATTCGCTATCGCAGACAGAACGTGAATGTACCATAAATGTTCGCTTACGCTGGAAAGCAGCCACTCATAATATTCAAACTTGAATGACTTAGTGGAGTAAAAAGCTGACGTAAACCAAAATTATGAATTAAGTAGTGTTTAATTTATCTAAATTGCACTTATATTGCACCTATGACGAAAAATATAAGTTTAATAAATAGAGAAAGGAACCATCTAAGTCATTGATCCTAAATGGTGGCTATGGGTGGACTTGAACCACCGACCCCAGCGTTATGAGTGCTGTGCTCTAACCAGCTGAGCTACATAGCCATATTGTGAAACTCGAGGAAACGGGATTTTCCTGTTAGTACAGAGTTTTGTCAAGAGACCTCTTATCGTGTGCCGTATACCACGATGGTCTTACCCGATGCAGAAATCAGTTGATTTTCCTCAAGACTTTTAAGTACCCGTCCGACCATTTCCCTTGAGCAGCCGACGATACGCCCAAGTTCCTGGCGTGTTATTTTAATTTGCATACCATCTGGATGGGTCATGGCATCAGGTTCTTTGCATAGATCTAACAATGTTCTTGCGACGCGTCCCTGAACGTCTGTAAAGGCCAGATCACTAACCTTACGGCTGGTCTTCCTTAATCTGAATGCAAGCTGTGAGGCAATATTGAACAACAATTCAGGGAAAATATCTTGAAGTGATTTCAGGCGCTCGTAGCTGATCTTTGCTATTTCACATGTTGTTTTGGCGCGGACAACTGCACTGCGTTTATGTTCTTCATCAAACAGACCTATTTCCCCAAAATAATCTCCAGGGTTGAGATAAGCCAGGACAATTTCCTTTCCCTTAACATCTTCTACAATGACTGTGACAGAACCCTTAATGATGTAATAAAGATCTGTACTTGGGTCACCTTCTCTAATAATGATGCTTTTTTTCGGATATTCTTTTTGGTGACAATGTTCAAGAAAGCGTTCAGTTGCCCTGTCTACTGTTTGATAGATATTTGTACTCATAAACACTTTCCCCAATAATTATATACGAGCCGAGCGCCACCCTTCAAAAGTGTTCCTGCTGAATGGCGGACTATGTTACCCTTTTTCCAGAGAATCAACCAGTTGGAGAGGTTAATGGAGACACAGCTCAAGTGGGCAGGTAATGCGGCATTCATTGGCAGGGCATCAAGTGGGCACACCATTATTATGGATGGCCCGGCAGAAGGAGGCGGTCGGAATCTTGGTCCAAGACCAATGGAAATGCTAATACTCGGGATGGGAGCTTGCAGCACTTATGATGTTGTTTCCATTTTGAAGAAGTCACGTCAGGAAATAACTGATTGTGAAATAAAGATAATATCAAAGCGTGCAGAAAGTGACCCGAAGGTATTTACAGATATTCAACTCCATTTTGTTGTGAGTGGGCGTAATCTTAAGCGGAAACAGGTTGAGCGTGCTATCAAGCTTTCAGCAGAGAAATATTGCTCTGCCTCAATTATGTTGGGTGCGACAGCGAATATCACACACGACTTTGAAATAATTAATGTAGATTAGTCGGAATGAACAGAGTCATCATATATTTCGACACTAACCAAATCGCCATCTTTAGCCTTCGATAACAACTTCACATCGGTAAGAGATTGCCCCCAGATGTTGGTTTTTGCGGCCAGACGGATTTCATTTCCCTGTGAAATAGGAGTAGGTCCAAAACCAATGGCAATACAACTTCCTTCTACCCAAAAGGCAAGTTCACCTGCTTCAACAATATCCTTTGCATTGGTTTCTCTTGATACGCTGATGGGTGTGTCGAAATAGACTTCATCACCCCAGGTATTCACACTGGAAGTGAAAGGCACATGCTTCAGTATTTCATTTGCTGTTGGTGTATCCAGTAATTCAGCTACCAGTGAGATCGGTCCAATTTTTAAAATTAGTGTTTTCATTCAATTGTTTATTTATCAGTTTGGCTGCTGGTCCTGACGCAATTTCACGCAGTAGCATTAATTTACTGTTGGTATTTGTCTTTCTATAAATATGTTTTAAATGAGTACGAACAGTTGAGAGGGCAAGATTCAGAGCATTAGCTGTACTATTTAATTCCGGGTACTTCAAAAGCATGCTAGCAACTCTTGCTTCAGCAGGTGTAAGTTTGTAAGTTTCTTCCAGAATTTTTTCTATAGAAGCTCCCTTTAGACTCTTTTCAACTATTTTTGGATGTTGGTTTATCGCAAATTCTATTGTTGTTTTTAGATCAGATTCTCTAAGCGGTTTGTTAATGAAGCCCGCGGGATTAACTATCTTTGCTCTTCTTAAGGTCTTGTTGTCTGAATGCGCGGTAACAAATACAATTGGTATATTCATGTGTTTGCTGATCGCCAGGGCGGCATCAATTCCGTCTGCGCCTTCACCAAGTCTGATATCCATCAGCACAAGATCTGGTTTCAGATCTCTAGCAATATTAATAGCTTCTTTAGCTGAAGAGGCTATACCAGCAACATGGTAACCAAAGTTATCGAGATGAAGTTGCATGACGGAAGCCGTTGTACGATCATCATCAACGATTAAAATACTTTCTTTAGACATCCTTGAATATCGGTAGTGATCAAATAATATGCATTCTACTATATGAAGCTGACCAGATGTTATTCACCTACCCCATTTGAGGTAGGTTTTGGTAAAAATATTTACTTATCAGCTTAAATGTAAATGAATCAATATTTTTTCGGGTTTACCGCTCGTTGTATATAAAATTTAAAAAGATCTTCAGCCCCGTTTATACTTAACAGCTTGTGATTAGTCCTTGCACAGTACGCCTCAAAGTCAATCACCGAGTGCGGATCTGTTGCCTCAACATAAAGTATCTCGCCTGGTTGCATCTTGTTCAGTAATACCTTGGTCTTCAATATTGGCAAAGGACAATTTAGACCTTTGGCATCTAATGTTTGATCTTCTTTTATGGTCATTGTTGAATTGTCTTCATTCACAGGATTTACGGTCTTTGCACGAGAGTGCTTAGTTTACTGCGTGCCCATAAAAATTACTGCATCTGCAGTGTATAAATATGTTATATTATAACATATCTTTATTATAAAGACTTAATAAACAAAGACACAGCATGCGAAAAACTAATGTAATCACACCTTTTAAGAAGTCGAGCCATGTCCATCAGCAATGCACAGATGCGGCATTGTCAGTGGCAGAAGGCACCTGCAATTTGCGTGGTGTGCGTTTAACCAAATTGCGTCGGAGAGTATTGGAACTGGTTTGGACCAGTCATGAGCCAGTGAAAGCTTACGATATATTGGACATTCTACGTGATGAGCACAGCGGATCTGCACCATCAACGGTTTATCGGGCATTGGAATTTTTGCAGGAAGAGGGGATGGTACACAGGATTGAGTCATTAAATGCATACGTCGGTTGTGGGGCACCTGATCATAATCATACCAGTCAATTTCTGATCTGCCGTTCATGTGGGGCCGCTGCAGAAATGGATGATGCAGATATCAGAAATTTAATAGCTGATAAAGCCGCTGATATGGGCTTTAAAATTGATGAGGAAATAATTGAAGTGAAAGGAATTTGTTCCCAATGCAATGATAGATGTAACAGTGATAAAATTGTTTAAGTCATCAGGTATGCCCAGAAAATTATTTTATGTAATTTTATTTGCAGGTCAGTTACTACAACATTGTTATGCAGATAATATCGATATAAAGAATATTTTTGTAAGTATTCTTCCGCAAAAATATTTTGTTAAGAAAATTGGTGGTGAGCACGTAAATGTCTCAGTTATGGTGGGCACAGGTCAGAACCCCGCAACGTATGAGCCATCACCTAAACAAATGGCACTATTAAGTAAAGCAATATTGTATTTCCGGATTGGTGTTCCATTTGAAGATATATGGATTGATGTCATTAATGAACTAAACATAAATTTAAAAATAATCGAGTGTTGTACAGAATTGAGATCTATCGCTCTCGAAGAACATGCCCACAGGAACCATAATGAAGAAGAAAGTGTGGTCGATCCTCACGTCTGGACAAGCCCTATAAATGCGAAATATATTTCGCTTATGATCAAAAAGTCACTGATTGAAATTCTTCCGGACCAAAAAGTAGAACTAGAAGATAATTATTCTAAATTAATAATGGAGCTATCCAAGCTTGACCAGGATATCAGATTGCGTTTGGCGTACTTGGATAATCGCTATATTGTTGTATCACATCCCTCCTGGGGATATTACGCGGACGCATATGGTTTAATCCAAGTACCGATTGAATCAGATGGTAAAGAAGTACGCGCAAAGTCCTTAACAAAGTTGATTGAGTTTTCACGGTCAAAAAAAATAAACAGGGTATTTGTACAAAAACAATTTAATCAAAGTTCTGCAAAAATACTTGCAAGTGAAATTGATGTGGAAGTCATCGAACTGGATCCATTAGCTGAAGATTATATTGCCAATCTTTATCATGTGACGGATGCCATTTTAAACAGGAAAGTTGGTGATGAACCCTATTATTGAGATTGACAATGTTAGTTATTCCTACAGTCATATCACTGTTGTGCGTGATATAAACCTTGTTATTCATGAGGGCGAATTTCTGGGTATGATTGGTCCCAATGCCGGCGGGAAAAGTACATTACTTAAATTAATTCTTGGCTTGCTCAGGCCTGATGCGGGTGAAATTACTGTATTTGGAAAGAGTCCTGATAAAGGGCGTTCTCGAATAGGCTATGTCCCTCAATATCCAGCATTCTCCAGGGATTTCCC
>CAYRXP010000104.1:0-6280 GCA_964428145.1 uncultured Enterobacteriaceae bacterium | reverse complement strand
CACTGTTTGACAGGCTCACTACTACCAATGCCGATTACGATCCAAGGTTTCTTGACGTTTGCAAAGTGTTTGTCAATTTTTTCGATTGTTTCGGACGCAAGCGGCAGAACTGGTTCAGATTCAACTTTTGGTACCGCGTACTTTTCGAGCAGTAAGTTGCTGATTTCGATGGGATGAAGTTTCAGCTGGGGTTTATCTACATGGATGGGATTGCTTAATAAAAGATGCTGAATTCCTTGTCCATAACCACGCCGGATTGGTATGCCAGCAAAAAAGGAGGCCCATGCATAGCGGTGGCTATCATGTAGAATCCAGACGGACATAAAGGCATGTTGGCGTAATTCAGTGACAAGTCGAAAAAACCCGGAAACTCCATCGTGTTTGCCAGGATTGCGTTCCAGCCAGAGGATTTGATCAACGTAGGGATCCCCCGACAAAAGTCTATTGGCTTTTGATCGTGGTTTTGTCAGGATACTTACTTTCCCCGTATGGCTAATAGCAGCGATGCTATGAATATGTGGCAGGTGCCATATCATATCGCCGATGCCTGGCAATGGCTGAATAATCAGAGTTTGATCATTGTTTTTGGGTGTAACGTGAAATAACAGACTCAGTAAATTGAAAAAAGGGGCAAACAGTTGAATCATCAAACAGGCAATCTTTCTGTTAAGGGTATTCTGTGTTTTTACAGGCACTGGTGTTTACATTACAATCTGGTCAGTCTATGTCAAGTTTATGTTCGGGATAAAGCCGAGTGCTAGCAAGTTTCAGATATCATTGTATTCGACGAGATATTTCCAACTTTTCCATGCTAAAGCATCGTGATTTTGTTGGTATGTTAGTGACAATGCATCAGTCTGGAACCCATTGGGTCAAGCATATTCTGACGTCGGCTATTTACCATGAAGAAGGCTTCGAGCAACCAAAGTCTATATATGATGAGGATCGTTTTATCGGTAATCCAAAATCCCATCGTGGGAGGCCGGGAGTTCCATCGATTACCGCTTCCCATTCGATTCCCCACTTATTATTGGGTTCCCAGTTATTGCACCGGATGATGGTCTTTCCTAGGTATGTCATTTTGGTCAGGGATATCCGTGCTTGCCTAGTATCAAATTACGAAAAATGGGAGCCTCCCTGTAGCTTTTCAGAATATCTACACGGCGACGTCAGAGGGAAACGTTTTAATAGTGACATCTGGTGGTGTATCCGCTTCTACAATGCTTGGGGACGAGTTCTCGAAAATGTTCCAGATAAAGCGACACTCATCAGATATGAGTCCATGAAGGAAGACACCTACGCTGAATTCAGCAAGCTGGTTGATTTTATGGGGCTGGAGATAAGTCGTGAAAGCATTGAGTTTGCCATTCGCTTTTCGGATAAGGAAGCCATGGCGAAACGCCAGAACCCCGATGATCTACAGGTGGTACGTAAAGACAACCGCCCTTCGGAAGAGTGGTTCTCTGAGGGGGATATGCAATTTTTCAGGGAGACCTGTCGGCGGTATCTGAAATACGACATGGGTTATACCTACTGAACGTCACATTCGGGTTACAAGCAACGTCTGAAACCTGCCAGTCCAAATGTCGATCCTGAAATACTCACATTTGTATGGATATTTCAGGATCAACATTTAAGGGTGAATAACCTACTAACAAGAAATCCTAACAATTACAATTATTACAATTCAAACACTTGACAATCATTTATGTGTCACAAATACTTGCAGACCAGGTTTTAATGATAAGCGTTTCTTTATAATCTTAAGGCCATGTTTATTTAGAAGCATTGAGAGTGTTTTTTTATTAAAATAATAGAGATGTTTTGAGGGGCTTATTGCTTCCCATTCAATTAGTGGTTCAGGCACGCGCCAATGGCCAATATCTGGTGTCCATATCTCGATCACACCATCTCTATTGAGTACTCGTTTGAGCTCTTTAACAATTTTATTCAGATCCTGAACGTGTTCGATGACATCGTATAAGGTGATAATGTCGAAAAAATCATCATCAAAATGGTGATCTTCAAATGTTCCCTGAAATATATTATTTAGTCCCAGTGATTCGCGAGCATATTTAACGCCCAGCGGATCAATTTCGATCCCATAGGTGTCATAGTTGGCTGATTTTGCAACTGATAATATAAATCCCGCAGAACATCCAATATCCAGCCAGCGTCCTTTAGGGAGGATTTTTCTAATTTTACGGACTCTTCTTTTTGCTCTGCGTATCTTTTTGTCTTTTTTGTTGATATATCCCTGGCTGTAGTCCTCTGTATAACCTTTAAGAATACTTGCGTATCTGGGTCTTGGGTTAATCATGGTCAGTGAGCATTGCTGACACTCAACAAAAGGTTCTTCATTTTTGGTAAATAAATCGGTAAAAGTTGTGCCATCACATATGGGGCACGCAATCTTATCCCAGCTTTCAATTACTTTTTCTGGCATGACAGCTAATCGTTAATGACAATTATTGAGGGTTAATATGATTGTTTTTATCAGGCATGTATGTCAGATATGGTAAATCAAGTAGAGTATGGATTATATCCCGCGGTTGGAGCTGTGGTACTAAACCCTCACCAGTGCTTTCTCTACTTCATTCCTTTTTTCCTTGCCAGAGAGAACTTCAATTAATTCAAGTGCGAAATCCATTGCTGTACCTGGTCCCCTGGAGGTAATGACTTTCCCGTCCCTGACAACAGCTTCATCTGATAATGTGGTGTCGGATAAACCAAGACCATCAAGAAAACCCGGATAGCTGGTTGCTGTTTTCCCAGCAAGCACACCAACGTTAGCCAAAACCTTGGGTGCTGCACAGATAGCAGCGATATATTTGTCATGGTCCGACATTTTTTTTAAGACTGATTTGATACGTTCATCCTTATTGAGGTGATCTGCGCCAGGTAAACCACCCGGTAGAACAATCATATCGTAGTCACTTTCCAATGCTGACTCCAAATCAGTATCCGGAATAAGTGTTACACCACGGCTGGCGGTAACACTTCCAGCATCGAGTCCTGCTGATGTGACTTCTATTCCTGCACGTCTTAGCAAGTCGATGATGGTGATGGCTTCCAGTTCTTCGCATCCCTGTGCCAAAGGGACTAATACCCGGGGAACTGGTACTTTCGGAGTTGCTACTGTTGGCATAACTATCTCGTCTATTTTTTGATAATGGCCAGACCTTTTAATACGTTCAATGCCTCATAAAGTTCATAATCTCTAGAAGAAAGCGGTACCGTTTCTTCTTCAGATATATCTTTCTTCAGCTCTTCGTCTCCCTCGGTCACCGGAGCTTCCGCTTGTCCATTATCCAGATGACCTATGAGGTCTGCTTCTTTCACGCTGGTGCCGAAAGCCTCTTCAATCTTGGAGATTTTCACCTTATCTATGATGATATCCGGTGTAATGCCAGATGCCTGGATTGATCGTCCATTGGGTGTGTAATATCTGGCAGTAGTTAGTTTCAACGCTGCATTATTATTCATTGGTAGAATAGTTTGTACGGACCCTTTGCCAAAGGTTTTTTCACCCATGATAATGCCACGGCCATGATCCTGTAGTGCGCCGGCAACAATTTCTGAAGCGGATGCTGAACCAGCATTGACGAGCACAATCAGTGGTACATCCGGTAATTTCGCATTGGGTTTGGCATTGAATTTCAATTTTGAGTCTTTTTTGCGGCCTTCTGTGTAAACAATCATTCCCTTATTAAGGAACATATCTGAAACACCAACAGCGGCATTTAAAATTCCGCCTGGATTATTTCTGAGATCAAGAACAATGCCCTTAAGCTTTTCACTATTGTCTTTCTTGAGTTTGTCAATTGCCTGGCGCAGACCTTCAACAGTGTGTGACTGAAAGCTTGAAATACGGAGATAACCAAAACCGGGCTCCAACGTTTCGAACCTGACACTCTTGGTTTTAATAATATCCCTGACGACAGTGATGACCAGCGGTCTTTCCTCACTCTCACGAATGATTGTCAGTGTAATTGGGTCACCAGGTTTACCACGCATGATGTCGACGGCATCATTTAATGACATCCCCTTCACCGATCTATCATCCAGTTTAATGATCAAATCACCGGCCTTGATTCCAGCTTTTTGCGCGGGGGTGTCATCGATTGGAGAAATGACTTTTATTAAACCATTTTCCATTCCCACTTCAATACCGAGGCCACCAAATTCACCCGAGGTCCCCTCTTGCAGGTCTTTGTAGGAATCTCCATCTAGATAGGCGGAGTGAGGATCCAGGCCCTCGAGCATGCCACGGATCGCATTTTCAAGTAATTCCTTGTCATCGACCTGTTCAACATAATCGCTTTTTATTTTTGCGAAGATTTCCGTAAAGGTGCGAAGCTCATCTAGTGGGAGTGCCTCGGCTTCCGGTGATTCAGCCTCGCCAATGGCGATTCGAGCCCCAGCTAGCAAAAGTAACAGGTAAATTAAAAGATTGCGAAGGGTATGATTCATTTTGTTTTCCGGCACCTCATTAAGGGTATTTTGGGACTGTCAGTTTTTCCGTTTATTATGTATTCGGCAACCTAATAAGTTGTCGGGTGAATAAATGCGCCTATTTGCTCATTGAGCACGATTGGTTTGATATCGTTAAACCATTTCCGCACAGCATACGGGGACAGCCCCCGAGTGACAAGTATGAGTACAAGTAATGATGTGACGGTTATAGATGTTATATTGCGTTAATTTCTACACCATTTGGCTGGGTTGACCGGAGCACCATTATTTCTTATTTCAAAATAAACACCAGAACGGAGTTGTCCTCCACTGTCACCTGCAAGGGCGATGATTTCACCTGGTAATATCCAGTCCCCGGTCTTTTTCAGTAAACTTTGATTGTAGCCGTAGAGGCTCATATAACCGTCACTGTGATCAATGATAATAAGCAGACCAAGATTTCGAAACCAGTCTGAAAAGACAACTTGTCCTCCGCTGACAGCATGTACCTCTACACCGGTTTCGGCATCAATTACAACACCTTGCCATTTCAGCTTTCCACCTTGTTTGCGGCTGCCAAATCGGGTGAATAGTTTTCCTTCAACCGGCCAGTCAAGCTTTCCTTTCAGACTGTTAAATGGTGGAATGTCTTCAAAGATCGCAACACTTCCCTGGTTCTCTCTGGTTTGGCCCTCACTGAGTTTTTCCACCAGCCTTTTTGTCTCCTGTTCCTGCTGTTGTAATCCCTGTAATTCAAGCCCCTGTTTTTCAAGTTCATTCAATAGCTTTGAGAGAATGCGTTCCCTTTCTTTTCTTGATTCAACAACTTCCCTGTTTTTTGCAAGCTGATTTTGTTTGAGTTTACGTAAGGCATTATTTTCCCGATTAATGTTATTTTCCAGTTGCGTAATGGCCTCGATTTCACTTTTGACTGAATTAATTTGCTGTACCCTTGCCTGATTATGGTAATCATAATAGGCAAGTACCCGACCAATCCTGGTCGGATCTTCCTGATTCAGTAATAATTTTATATAGTCGTTTTTACCTACCATGTAAGCGGATCGTATTTGTTGAGCAAGTGCATTTTTTTGTTTAGCCAGTGCTTTCTCGTGGAATATTTTTTTGTTGTTCAGTACTACAAGGCGCTTATTTCTTTGTCTCAACTGTTTTTCTATTTCTCTGATATTCAGGGCAATATTGCCAGCAGAAGTTTCATTCTTTTTTAATTCTGCCTGTAAAGTATTTGTCTTAAGACGTGCTTTTGCTATGTTTGTTTTGACATCTTCAATCCGATTTCGGACAGAGTCCAACTGTGCGGACTTTTCTTCGAGACCTTCGGCATAAAGCGTTTGACTGGCCAGAAAAATAAGTAGAAAAACAAGTATATGACCAGAGCATCTATGCAGATAGCTATGATGGGTGAATAGCGAGTACATGAATCGTGTTGTGGCCCTGAATAGCGTAATGGTATTCATCACCGCAATTTCAGTAATGGTTTTCCTGTCATTTCCGGAGGAGCTTCAAGCCCCATTAAAGACAACATGGTAGGTGCGATGTCTGAAAGCGACCCTGATACGCCTGATAAAAATTCAGCATCCCGACCAATATAGACAAGAGGTACCGGATTGTGGGTATGTGCGGTGTGTTGGTCAGATTTTATTTTCTCGGTTGCATAGGCTCTCATTTGTTCAGCATTGCCATGATCAGCAGTGATTAATATCTCACCATTGACTTTCCTTGTTGCCCCTATGACTTTCCCAAGGCAGGTGTCTATCGTTTCAATCGCTTTGATCGTCGCCTGAAAATCACCGCTATGACCCACCAT
>CAYRXP010000103.1:0-6312 GCA_964428145.1 uncultured Enterobacteriaceae bacterium | reverse complement strand
CCGACAATATCAGCTTGACGGAGTACTAGCATTGATTTTTGTATTACTGACTGAGAAATGTACAAAAGAAAAATGCCCAGAAAGATAATACCCCCTGCTTACCTGCTGACATCACTGTTACTCATGTTTATTCTGGATAGATATTTGCCTGTCCAGAATATCATCAGCTCAACTTTTGATTATCCAGACTTTAATTATATGGCTACTTTTGTTGGGCTTTGTGGTTTTGCACTCACTGCCAGCAGCGCACTTTATTTCAAAAAATCGGCAACCGCAATCAGGCCTTTTGAAACCTCTACGGCATTAGTTAAAGGTGGTCCTTATCGATTTACGCGTAATCCAATGTATCTTGGTATGGTGCTGATCTTGATTAGCATGGCAATCTATCTGGGTAGCCTGACGCCCTGGTTTGTTATCCCCGTCTTCTTTCTCATTATTCAGGAATGGTTTATCAAGCACGAAGAACCATTTCTTGAAAATATTTTTGGTAAGGAATATCAGGATTATAAGTGCAAAGTCCGGCGTTGGATTTAACGATACAAAACTTGAGGTGGTTAAACTAAACCACCATTAATATTGATTATCTGACCAGTAATGTAGGAAGCTTCATCTGAAGCCAGATAGAGCGCGGCATTTGCTACATCTTGAGCCTGGCCGAAACGTCTAAGCGGAATTTCACTAATGCGTTCCTGATAATAAGTTGTTTGCATCCTTTCTTCCGCATATGCTGTCTCAATCCAGCCTGGCGCAACAAGATTGACACGTATATCAGGCGCAACGGTCTTTGCCAAGGATTGACTGAATCCTCGTACACCGGCTTTGACTGCAGCAAACACTTGTGGATTTCTGCCCTGAAATCCATGAATGGCCAAATCCCATGTCATATTGATAATGACACCATGACCTGCCTGCTCCATCACGGGCACAATACCCCAACAACATTGAATGGTCCCTTTCAGATCGACATCTATCAGTGATTGTAATTTTTCCTGCTCACTCAGTTCAGCCCCTCTACCAGTCAATATATCTGCACCTGCATTATTCACCCAGATATCAACCCGGCCTAATTCAGACAGTGCTTCATCAATAAGAAAGCTCACATCATTCGGGGCAGCCACATTCGCCCTGATAGCAACGGCTTTACCGCCGCCGCCATTGATTTGCTTGACGATATGTTCTGCCTTTTCTTTTGAACTGTTGTAATTCACAACCACATGCGCACCTTCACGGGCGAATGTATTGGCGATTGATTCGCCAATACCGCTACTGGCACCGGTAATAACGACAGTTTTATGTTCAAGTCGTGGCATTTATTGGATAATCCCCTGATCAACACCTTACTATTGGCCTATTTTAACCATTTATAAAAGATTCTGATATGTCTTCTATCTCTGTGGTAATTCCAACATACAATCGGGTGGTTCTACTCGAACGTGCACTGGATTCCGTGATGGCACAAACACTGCCTGCAGATGAAATTATTGTTGTTGTTGATGGCTCGACGGATAACACGGTCTCGATGCTAAAATCTCGTTATCCTGGGGTCAATCTTATACAGCAGGATAATCGGGGTGTGAGCGCTGCACGTAATGCCGGAATCGCGACTGCCCGGCATGACTGGATAGCGCTACTTGACTCTGATGATGTCTGGCATCATAACAAACTTGAAAGACAGCTACAGGGACTGAATAATTCGCCAGAATATCTTATTTGCCATAGCGATGAAACCTGGATCCGAAATGGGTTCCGAGTCAATCAAATGAACAAACACAAAAAGGCGGGTGGGCATATCTTTCAACATTGTCTACCATTGTGTGTCATCTCCCCTTCCACTGTCATGATTCATCGTTTGCTGTTTGACGAGATTGGTTTGTTTGATGAAACCTTGCCCGCCTGTGAGGATTATGATCTCTGGCTACGACTCTGTTCACGCTATCCAGTACTGTATATTGATGAAGCTTTGATCACCAAATACGGCGGCCACGATGACCAGCTATCTCGACAATACTGGGGCATGGATCGATTCAGAATTCAGGCACTGAATAATATAATTTCATCAGCCAAACTAAATGATGTTGATCATGATGCCGCTATTAAAATGATGAGAAGCAAAATTAATATCTATCTGGCTGGTGCAGAGAAACACGATAATACAAAGCATGTTGATGACTTTAAGCAGTTACTGGCGAAATATACCTGGTAAGCTTTAACAAGCTGATAGATAAAGTCTTGATGAATAAAGCCCCGATGAATAAAAAATTGAAACAAATCACTAATTTTTATCGAATTGATGAGAATATCGCTACCTCAGGCCAGCCAGAAGCTGAACAATTCAAAGAAATTAGCGCCGAAGGTTTTGAAGTCATATTCAACCTGGCCTTAAGCGATTCACCAAATGCAATCGAAGATGAAAATGAAATAATCAGGGAACTCAACATGCAATATGTACATATCCCTGTTGACTTCAGTTCACCTAGCCTTGAAGACCTGAAACTTTTTTTTAAGCACATGGAAGAACACGAGAATAAAAAAATATTTATTCATTGTGCCATGAATCGGCGCGTTTCGGCCTTTATGTTTCTCTATCACACAATAAAGTGCCAGATTCCAGTTATGAATGCCTATAGGCACATTGATGCCGTCTGGCAACCAGATCCTGTTTGGCAGGATTTTATCGAAAACACATTAAGTACGTATGGCATACATCCTAACTGATTAAATATGATCCATATTATTTGTGCACTTAGATGCGAAGCAAAATCATTGATAGCGCATTTTCGATTAAAAAATTGCTCTGATTCAACATCCTTTCCTTTATATATCAGTCAGGATAAAAAGATATCCTTGACAATTTCTGGTATCGGCAAGATCAATGCTGCTGCTGCAACAGCTTTCACACATGCATTCCTGCAAACCAGTAAACAGGACATTTGGCTGAATGTTGGCATCGCTGGTCACAAAGATCTGGAAATTGGCAAAATCATGATCGCACATAAAATCATCGAGCAATCCAGCCAACAGTCATGGTATCCACAAATACTATGTTCACCCCCTTGCCAATCAATGGAAGTATTAAGCTGTGATCACCCAATATCGAATTACACAGACACTGTATTTTCAGGTGCCGTATTTGAGATGGAAGCGGCGGGTTTCTACGCAACAGCCTGTCGTTTCGCGACCAGTGAACTGATTCACGTGGTTAAAATCATTTCAGACAATCAGCAACATCCGGCTGATAAAATATCAGCACCTTTCGTTGCAGATTTGCTTATGGACAAACTGGAAATCGTTGATCAACTGATTACGTCACTCCGTCAGCTGGCAAAAGATCTTGATAGGCCTAATGAATCTCCGGATTATTTTGGTCAGATCATAGAAAAATGGCGGTTCACACATGCAGAACGGAATAAACTGAAATCATGCCTGAACCGTTGGCATGTTTTGTGTCCAGATGATAATCCGATGAAAGTTCTTGATGGTACCTTGCAAGGCAAGGATGTCATCAATCAAATCATGATCAAACTCGATACGTTTCCAATCTGATTTTGACTAATGTTGACAACGACAGATGATCAAAACCATATATATCGAAAAACAGATTGCAAATCATCCCAGGACACGAGAGATACTGGCACGTTTTCCTGACACTACGCAAATCTACTGCGAACGTTATGGTGAAATTTTTAACCGTAAGGCACAAAGCTTCAGATTACAAAAAAAACAACCCGCACTCATTCTGGCAAAAAAACATAAAGGTTTTGTACTTCCTGCACCTGAGGCCTATAACATCGGGGCAAAAGAGAATTATTATTTTTCACATATGATGAATTGCCTGTATGACTGTCGCTATTGCTTCTTGCAAGGGATGTATCGATCAGCACATTACGTTCTGTTTGTGAATTACGAAGATTTCGCAAACGAGATTGAAAATAAAATACAAAAAACGGATAAAGAAATACATTTCTTTTCTGGTTACGATTGCGACAGTCTGGCCCTGGAGCCGGTAACAAAGTTTCTCGAATATTTTTTACCCATTTTTAGAGAACACCGCAAAGCCTTGCTTGAGATCAGGACCAAAAGCACACAGATTCGCACACTCCTGAACACTGAGCCATTTGAAAACTGTGTGCTCGCCTGGAGTTTTACACCTACTGAAATTGCCGCCGGGCTTGAGCATAAAACTCCTTCCGTCGATCGAAGGATTGAATCAATCATAAAACTACAGGAAAAAGGCTGGCGTATTGGCTTGCGTTTCGATCCTTTAATCTATTCAAGTGAGTATCAATCTCAGTATCGAAAATTATTCACCGACACGTTACAGATATGTAACCCAGAATTATTGCATTCAGTCACTCTGGGCAGCTTCCGACTGCCAAAAGGATATTTCAAATCTATACAAAAGATGTATCCAGATGAACGACTATTTGCCTCACCGCTTGAAGAAGCAAACGGCATGTTCGGCTATAAGGCACAAATACAATCTGAGATGTTAAATTTTTGCCGTGAACAGATTCTAAACCACATACCTGAAGAAAAATTTTTCCCTTGCCACAATGTTCTCTGATCAGAATTACTTATTTTTCACTTTCTCCATCTATCTGCTATTTATGCTTGGAATAGGATTCTTTGCATGGACAAAAACAAATAATTTATCAGACTATATCCTTGGCGGCAGGAAATTAGGACACTGGACCACCGCAATAAGTGCAGGGGCCTCAGATATGAGTGGCTGGCTGCTGCTTGGTCTGCCAGGTTATGCCTATCTCGCCGGTTTTGAAGCAATATGGATTGCTGTTGGTTTATTTCTAGGCACGACATTAAACTGGTTTCTTGTTGCACCACGTTTACGACAGCAAAGTGAACGAATGGGGAACGCTCTTACCATACCGGAATATCTTGAAAATAGATTTCAGGACAACACACACACAATCAGAATCATTGCAGCGTGTTTTATTTTATTTTTCTTTATTTTTTATACTAGTTCTGGACTGGTTGCAGGTGGTAAATTATTCGAATCTGTATTTAATCTCCCATACGAACAGGCCGTGATTGCAGGCACAATTGCAATATTGATCTATACAACGCTGGGTGGATTTCTGGCTGTTTCATGGACTGATTTGTTCCAAGGTTTATTGATGTCTTTAGCACTTGTAATCACAGCTATCTATGCTCTGGAGCTTTCGGGGGGGTGGCAAGCAACAGAGGATGCCATGGCAAGTCAAAATATTGCGCTCACTGATTTATTTATTACCACAGACAATAATAAGCTAACCACGATTGGAATCATTTCTTTATCAGGCTGGGGACTGGGTTATTTTGGCCAACCCCATATATTGGCAAGATTTATGGCGATTCGTTCTCATACTATGATCCCGAGTGCTCGGAACATTGCACTTGTCTGGACCTCAGTCAGTCTAATCTGCGCATTGCTCATTGGCTTCTCCGGTATCGCGCTTTCAGAAATAAACCTTATAGGTACAGACAGTGAAAAAGTATTTATTGAACTTGTTCAATTACTATTTCATCCTATTCCTGCAGGATTTTGCCTGGCAGCAATCCTCGCTGCCATCATGAGTACTGCAGATTCACAATTACTGGTTGCCTCTACGGCTTTCACTGAAGACTTATACCAAACCCTCTTTAAAAGAGAGGCATCTCAAGCGAATTTGATCATGATTGGACGCATCATGGTGGTTTGTATTGCCCTGCTGGCATGTTTCATGGCATTACATCAGGAGGGAACTGTCCTGGGCATGGTTGCCTATGCATGGGCAGGATTTGGTGCTGCATTTGGCCCTGTATTGCTATTCTCGCTATTCTGGAAGAAATTAACGCTCAGAGCTGCAGTTAGCGGCATTATCACCGGTGCAATAACCGTGATTGTCTGGCATCAACTAGAGGCTGGCATCTTCGAACTCTATGAACTTATCCCTGCATTCTTCATGGCTACGATCACTTGTTTTTCGATAAGCCACATAAAATCCTAGTTATATTTTTCACAAACAGATCAATCTATTAGACGGTTTTGCGTACATTATGTCTCTTATTTGAGACATTAATACGTATCCCATGGCTCATCAAACGAAAATGTTATTGAATATTTATTGAGTACATGTAAAAAACTCAATAAATATCTTATTCAGAACTCACTTTAAAACTAGCAATATGCCAACTGTGTCACAAACTGCGTGTGAAATTAGATTATTGTCAAAGATGGCATGTCGATTGCAGTCTATGAATTAGATTAAGAATAGAGGGCAAAACACAGGGATGACAATACTATGCAGAAAAAAATAAAAGCAAGAAGACTGG
>CAYRXP010000102.1:0-6329 GCA_964428145.1 uncultured Enterobacteriaceae bacterium | reverse complement strand
CTTCAATAAGATTAAGCAATGTCATTTATTGTTCTATCATAGTCAAACTGATGAAATTATCCCTTATAAATATGGCCGGGCGTTGTTTGAGAAAGCACAAGCACCAAAAATATTTCTTGAATTAAAGGGCGGTCACAATGATGGCTTTATCACGACTGGGCCTTCATATATTCAAGGACTTGAGAATTTCATCAGGACTTATGCCGAAAACAATAAATGACATTGCTTAATCGCATTGAATCAACCGGCAATCGATTGCCTGATCCGGCAACTTTATTTGTCATCGGCACAGGCATCGTGATGTTTTTGTCATGGTTGGCCACTTCTATGGACTGGAAAGTCTACAGTGAATTGACAGGCACACTCACCGCACAAAATTTACTTTCGTCAGATGGGATTTGGTGGCTGTTAAGTCATATGGTAGAAAATTTTATAAAATTTCCACCATTAGCCATTGTTCTGGTTGGTATGTTAGGGATTGGTCTGGCAGAAAAATCAGGTTTTCTGCCTGCACTATTACGTCATTCTATTCTGCTGGTCCCCCAATCATTATTGACCCCGGCAACAATATTTTTTAGGCATCATGTCGTCAATGGCACTGGATGCAGGATACGTCGTCTTACCGCCCATTGCTGCAGCTCTCTACATTGTCGCAGGACGTTCACCGCTAGCAGGGATCGCCGCTGTTTTCGCAGGAATTTCTGCTGGATTCAGTGCGAATTTGTTGATCACTGCACTTGACCCTCTACTTTCAGGGCTGACACAAACCGCTGCGCAAATATTGGTTCCGGATTATCATGTTGCTGTAACAGCAAATTGGTGGTTCATGCTGGTTTCAACAGTATTGCTGACCTTGGTTGGTTGGGCGGTGACCGCATGGTTTGTTGAACCCCGTCTTGAACCAGCCCAGGAGTTGATCACAAATGATGAACCAGAGAATCGCGTTGATAGCCAGCTTGAATATACCAGTGAGAAAAAAGGTTTAATACATGCATTAGTAGCTTTGATTGTTGCGCTTATTATTGTTGGTCTATTGATAATCATTCCAGGCGCACCTTTATATGGGACTGGGTCCCATTTTTCCCGTTGGATTGAAGCCACTGTCCCATTACTGTTTATTTTGTTTTTTGTGCCGGGCATAGTATTCGGTCTGTCAACGGGCATTATCAAAAATGATAAGCAAGTCATTCAGATGTTAGGCGATACTATTTCGCGCCTGGCGCCCTATATTGTTATGGCGTTTTTCGCTGCGCAGTTTATTGAATGTTTCAAGTATACTGGTCTGGGAAAAATGCTGGCCATCACCGGTGGACAATGGCTGATTGCAATGCAATTTGACGCATCGATGTTGATTACCTGTTTTATTCTAATGGCAATGTCAGCCAATTTATTGATAGGATCTGCTTCTGCTAAATACGCCTTTTTAGCGCCCGTATTTGTTCCCATGCTGATGCAAATTGGTTTTTCACCTGAATTAACGCAGGTTGCCTATCGCATAGGTGATTCCGTCACTAATGTGATTACACCGATGAATCCCTACATGATTATTATCCTGGTAGAACTGCGGAGATACAGGAAAAATGCAGGTTTTGGCACCCTGATAGCCCTGATGCTACCGTACACGGTGATATTTAGCCTTATCTGGATAGTGATGCTTTTAATATGGATGAGCACCGGACTACCACTTGGTCCCGGTGGTGACCTCTTTATCAGTCTATAATTGGCTTTATGTTAAGGTATACGCGCCAGAAATAGCAATGACCAGAAGAAATTATGCCCGGGGGAAATTATGATAGAATCCGCGCTCCGAAAATGAGACTGAATCTTAATCGCAACAAAAAAGCTAGAAAAGCAGGACTTTAAATAAATGTCGAAAAAAATCATTTACAAAGTAATTTTTCAGAATCAGGACAAAGTTTATGAAATTTTTGCTCGTAGCGTCCACGAAGGTGAGATGTTCGGTTTTATTGTGGTTGAAGAAATCGTCTTTGGTGAAAGGTCATCAGTTGTTGTCGATCCCTCTGAAGAGAGCCTGAAATCAGAGTTTAAGGGGGTTTCACGCACCTATGTTCCTATGCACTCAGTCATTCGTATTGATGAGGTGAAAAAGGAAGGTGCCGCAAAAATCACGGACATAGTTGAAAGCGGTAGTAATATTGCCCCATTCCCAGTCTACACCTCAGGAAAAGATAACAGCAAAACCTGATTGAGCCATTACCAAATCAGTTTTTTGTTTGTGTTCCTGAGTGGAGTGTTTCAACATGGACTTTGACAGCACTGGCAAGTCCGTCCAGATAATAGCCGCCCTCCAATACTGAAATGATACGACCATTGCAATATTGTTCCGCCAGTTGCATCATCAACTTCGTGAGTTGTCTGTATCCTTCATCTGAAATATCGAAACAACCAAGCAAGTCATTCTGACGGCTGTCAAAACCCGCCGATATGAGTATCAAATCGGGTTTAAAGCGGTGTACGGCAGGCAATAATTTTTCATTAAAGGCCACAATAATATCTTCATCAGTAGATTTGCAATCAAGATGTACATTAATATTAAATCCCTTGCCAGCACCCTCACCCACTTTGGCTGGATCACCCGTCCCGGGGTAGGCAAAATAATCGTGGGTTGAGAAATAAAGTACGCTGGGATCTGAATAAAAGAATGCCTCTGTCCCATTTCCATGATGATAATCCCAATCGACAATCAATATTTTTTTTAAGCCGTATTTATCCTGAGCGTAACGGGCAGCAACAGCGACACCATTGTAAAAACAGAAACCCTCGACCTTGCCCGTATTTCTCGCATGATGTCCCGGTGGTCTAGTCACACAAAATGCATTTATCAAGCTGCCAGTACAAACCTCATCAGTTGCAGCCAAGATTCCGCCAATAACCGCTAATGCGACATCATTTGATTTTCCGTAATTTGTTTTAAGTGCATGCATATGTGCCACAGTATGAATTCGGGAAAGATCAGCCAAAACATCAGCCCTGGTTGATATTTGTGTTAAATGTGGGAGCAACCCTGAATGCCTCATGAGTTTCATTATGCTGCGAAGCCGATCTGGCGACTCAGGATGCCCTTCCGCTAGCCAATACTGGAGAAAGAAATCATCGTAAACAAGCCCTGTCGTCTGATTCTTAAAAGCCGCCAATGTTGCTCTGAATGGGCTAAGTAGCAAAATGGCCGTTTGTATCAGCTTAAGAAAGACTCTGCGATTCATATATTTTGACTTGGGATTCTCTACCTAAATTTTATTAATATTATATTAATCAGCTAGATATATAATATATTTAATGTTTTAATAAGCATTATTCTTGCTAGTATTATAGATAAGATGAAACGAAAATTAACTCTCTGCCTAATTTTGCTGAGTGTATCAGTGCCGACCCAGTTACAGGCACAGACCCAGTGGAATGTCATGTCACATACAGATACAGATTCTGGCTCGCAGACACTCGTTGCTACCATTGAAAATGAGGAAGGATACAAGCTAGAGATATATCGAGATACCAATGATGTCATACGCTCAAGGTTCAACATACGAAACAGCTATGACCTTATTGCAGCCAAACAATGTCCGACTTCTCAGGTTGACGAGCGCGTATTAAGCAATCGCTCAATTAATGATGCCCCCTGTATTTCACAGCCCCGATGGGCTGAATACGTTATAGGGTATATTACTGATAACAAGGTATTGTCACTACCCTTGCATAACCTCATGAATGGAAACGTAATTTATTATCGCTTTCTTCTAAAGAACGGAGGCTACAGCGAGACATCCTTTTCTTTATACGGCTCAAAAGACATTTTGAACGCAGTACTCGGTAGGAACCTTGTTGTCACAACAAAACCAGGGCAATGATTCCGGGTAATGATTTTGGGAAATGATTTCGAATAACAAGCTTTACTGGATTGCCGATAACGTTATTTCCGATGAATTTCCTGATGTCAACCATGCACTGACCGAGCCAGATGGCTTATTGGCGATCGGTGGTGAAATAAATCCAGATCGCTTATTAAACGCATACAAAAAAGGTATCTTCCCCTGGTATAGTGAAGGTCAACCCGTTATGTGGTGGTCTCCCGATCCCAGATGTGTCTTGTTTCCCGCTGATTTAAAAATATCCAGAAGTCTTAAAAAATCATTACGCAAAGAGAGTTATAGGGTGAGCTTTGACCAGGCATTTTCAAAAGTAGTGAAATTCTGTGCCGAACCTAGGTTGGATTGCTCCGGCACCTGGATAACACCAGAAATCATAAAGAATTATCAATTACTTCATGAAACAGGACATGCGCATTCAGTTGAATGCTGGTATCAGGGAACATTGGCAGGGGGTCTTTATGGTATCTCTATCGGCAAAATATTCTTTGGTGAATCCATGTTTAGTCATAAAACAGACGCATCAAAAATATGTTTTGCTTACCTGGTACAGCTTCTTAAAAAACGGGGAGTCGTACTGATAGACTGTCAGGTCTATAGTGGACATCTGGCAAGTCTTGGCGCAAAGTTAATTCCAAGAGAGCAATTTTCCAGAATTCTGAATCAATATTGTGGGTTAAAACATGAATTTTCAGGACTGCCCCTTCCCTGGCCCAAAAATATTGACTATAGAATCTAACATCACAAGGTAAATAGTTTAATTAATTATGACGCACGATCCCGATAATTGCATATGCTCAATGGCGATGACAGTTGTGATAGCACATAGAATTATTGAGAGGTTACATTATGGTTAATTTATGAGTAATCCAAAACAACATATCAAGGAACAAAAGCTAAGTTTCTACATAACACCAGAGCACGCGTGTAGTTATTTACCTGGAAAAGATGCAAGGACGCTATTTGCAGATCCTGGATTTCCGATGAATGAAAATATTTATACTGCCCTTGCGAGAGTCGGTTTTCGACGAAGTGGCAGGCATATCTACAAACCTCGGTGTCAGCATTGTAATGCTTGTATTGCCATTCGTTTGCCCGTCAATAAATTTATCATGAATAGAAATCAGAAACGTAACTGGAGACTAAACAAAGACCTCAAGGTCATTAAATTTCCCGCTGGATTTAATGATGAACATTACAAACTCTACAAGCGTTATCTTGCAGCAAGGCATCCTGATGGCGGTATGGATAACCCTGATGCTGAAAATTATATTGATTTTCTTATGACCGATTGGATGACGACAGTATTTTATGAATTCAGGGAAACAAATAAATTGTTGGCTGTTGCTGTTATTGATAAGCTGCTTGATGGTTTGTCCGCGGTCTATACATTTTACGACCCGGATGTCGCCTATCGTAGTTTAGGCCGCTATGCAGTTTTATATGAAATTGAGAAGGCACGAAAACAGGGTTTACAGTGGCTTTATCTTGGCTATTGGATAGCCGATTGCAAAAAGATGAGTTACAAGGATGAATATCAACCGCTTGAATATTTCTATCATGATGCATGGCATGATAATCCACCTCAAAGTTAGGACTGATTTTGCCAGAATACCTTATTTAAGGCACAATGCGCCACATTGATACCCAAACTACCTGGAAATTAAAGAGAAAGACAAAAAGATGGTAAAAGAAGATGTAATTGAGATGGAAGGCACGATTACCGAAACACTTCCGAACACAATGTTTCGGGTTGAACTGGAAAATGGTCATGTGATCACTGCGCATATATCCGGGAAAATGCGTAAGCACTACATTCGAATTCTGACAGGTGACAAAGTAACCGTAGAAATGACACCATACGATTTAAGCAAAGGACGTATTACCTACAGAGAACGCTAAGCTTCTGCAGTCATCTCTCTTTTCAAAGCACGTAATAAGCCGCCACACCCCTGCTCGATTAAACCATAGACCGTTTCGAACCCATCCATTCCTTCGCTATAAGGATCTGGCACTTCAGTGAGTTCAGTTTTTTCTGCGTAATCAAGCAATAACTTAAGTTTGTGCCTATTTTTCTTCTTGCAAACCGCTAGCATGTTTTTCAAATTGCTATTATCCATTGCCACAATGTAGTCATAATAATCGTAATCTTCCCTGCTAATTCGACGTGCGCGCAGTTCACTAATATCTATCCCGTGTTTTTTCGCTGTCATCTGCGAAGAGATAGCCGGTGGGCTCCCAATATTCCATGAATGTGTCCCTGCAGAATCAACCTCAATACATTCAATCAGCTGTTCCTGGCGTTCTAGGGAACTCACCAGGGATAAAAACAGGCCATGCGCCGTTGGTGAGCGACATATATTACCCATACAAACAAACAAGACTTTCATGTGCCAGAATTTTCATGTGCAATCTGCTGACGTGCCCTGGAAAGATCCTTTTCTG
>CAYRXP010000101.1:0-6347 GCA_964428145.1 uncultured Enterobacteriaceae bacterium | reverse complement strand
GGTTCATGTTTGTCAGTATGCTTTTAATCTTTGTCCTGGGCTTCTTTTTGGACTTTCTACAAATCTGCTTTATCGTCGTCCCCATCATTGCACCGATTGCCAATCTTCTGGGGATCGACCTGCTCTGGTTGGCTGTTTTAATTGCACTCAACCTGCAAACATCTTTCCTGACACCACCATTTGGTTTTTCATTATTTTATTTGAAGGCTGTTGCACCACCGGAAATACGAATTCAGGACATATATCGCGGCATCATCCCTTTCGTAATGATACAAATTTTAACCTTGATATTACTGATGCTTTTCCCGATTCTGGTGACGTGGTTACCCGATCTGATGGATAGATTACATGGTCTATAATAATTGAGGTGAAATGTGAAAAGTTTAAGGCACAAGACAGGAAGAGGCGTTTCACCCTTCACATTTAACTTTTCACTCTTCTAAGTAATTTTATTACCAATCCTGTTTCTGGCCTAACTCCACGCCAGATAAAGAAAGACTCCGCGGCCTGCTCAACAAGCATGCCTAAACCATCTAACGCTATTCCTGCGCCATGCGCTTTAGCCCACGCAACAAAAGGAGTATCTGCCGCAGAATACATCATGTCGTAGCAACAGGTATTTTTATTAACGAGTCCTTCAGGTAATGGGGGGACATCGCCTTGCAAACTGGCAGAAGTAGCATTGATAACGATGTCAAAATTGCTATTGACAAGCTCATCAAATCCACAAGCTGAAATGTCGCCACGGTCTGAAAAAATATCGACAAGTTTCTCTGCACGACTAACCGTACGGTTAGCAATAACAACTCTGTCAGCTTGTTCATCGAATAGCGGATCCAGAATCCCTCTGGCTGCACCACCTGCACCAAGTATCAAAATATTCTTATCTTTGATTGAGAGTTTATGGTTGATAGTCAGATCACGAATTAAGCCAATACCATCTGAATTGTCACCTGCTATTTTTCCTTCATCATTAAAGCTTATTGTATTTACTGCCGCCGCACGTTCTGCTCTGCGACTCATCTGATCTGATGCTTCCCATGCATCGGGCTTGAAGGGCACGGTTATATTTAAGCCTTTACCGCCCTGACGTTGAAATTCTTTAATTGCATCTTTAAATTTTCCTTCATCAACCAGAATTGCCTGATAGAAAATCTCTTGCCTGGTTTGTTCTGCGAATGCAGCATGAATTTGAGGGGACTTGCTATGTGCGACGGGATTTCCCATCACACAATAATTATCGATTGATGAATCTAAACGAATTGTCATTCAGCCTCTACAGGCATAAATAAAAATTAACCTTCACCACCGCCCGTTAAACCGCCCTTTAAGCAGGCAGCATCCAGGCCACGTTCACTCAATAAAAATGCCGCTGCTGAGCTACGTCTGCCCGTATCACAATAGAGTATATATTTTTTATCTTCGGAGAGTGTCGCAACTTTTAGTCTCAACATAAATAATGGCATGTTGATGCTTCCTTCAAGCCCATTATTTTTATGTTCACTATCAAGTCGAACATCCAACCAAACCGCACCATTCTTAACCAACTCGTCACCTTCTTCCCTGGTGACCCAGGTTAACATTGGCTCTTTTAACAATTCGTTAAAATCTTCTTTTGACAGACGCATCAACGTACCATCTGTTTTCATAACAATATTGGCATTGCGTTTAGCATCTGACAACAGTGCCTCTTCTCCAAAGGCATCCCCATCCTTGAGGGTCGCAAGTGTCAATTCAGAACCCGTTTTCGATGTTCTGGTTACCTTGCATTGGCCGCTTTGGATTATGTAATAGAAATCACCGTCATCGCCTTGCTTAATGATGACATCACCTGCCTTGACATTCACCTCCTTAATTCGCATAAACATTGCCTGAATGTTTCCAGGGGGTACTTGCAAAAATGCTTTTGACTGGAGGATTCTGGTCATCCAGTCACCCCCTTCTTCATCTTCTTCTTCGGTATGAATTTCATCCACCTCAATGCCAGACATTTGATCCCAGGTCATCAAGATATCCAACAAATCGCTGTCTATTCGAGTAATTTTACAGGCGGATTTAGCGATAGCAGTATGTCTTCGTGGCTGGAAACTAGCCAGTGGATGTTTTGCAGCTACAGTCCCTGATGTGACAGAAACCACTTCACCACTGTCTGAGGTCATTGTGACCTCGCCGTCGATCAAATAGATCGTTTTTTTATCGGTATCGCCCTGGGTGAAAATTGTTCTGCCCGCTACAATCTCTTCAACAAGGGCCTTACTAGCCAGCTCTTGAAAATTTTCGGCATTTAGCGCGCTCGGCGGAACAAAAGATTTTAGTAATACTTTATCTACTAGGGTTCCTGACATCTTTTCTCTCTAAGCTATACAATTGTTTTTATTTTCTGACACTGATTTTTTCCCAAGAAGGGGATTTTAACACAATGATCCCAGATGAAATACCGCGCTTTCGAGCCTGAAAATATTTTCACACAAGAAAGATCTCTCACAAAATGAAAACGGGCGACTATGCACCCGTTGACATTATCCTTTATGTTTCCGTGTTTATCTACAGGATATAGCCTCTTTCACCATGTGATGAAAGCTCCTGCCCTCCCTTTTTAATAGCCCTACCCATCTCAATAAGCCTTAGGCTTTTGGATTAGAGTGTATAACCACGTTCATTATGGAGCACGATATCCAGACCCTCAGTCTCCTCATCTGTACTCACACGTAAACCAATTGTTTTGTCAATAAGTTTCAAAATTATGAAACACAGTACAGCGCACCAGATGGTAGTAGCTATTATCCCGATCAGCTGTGTCACAAACTGGGCACCCATCGATGTTTCCAGTCCCAGTCCATCCAGTGATGCCGCAAACACAGCGGTAAGTAATAAACCTAACATCCCGCCAAGACCATGCACAGTGAAAACATCCAGTGAATCATCGATCTTGAGGCTACGCTTGACATACTGGGTAGCGAAGTAACAGACCACTCCAGCAGAAATACCGATTATCAGCGCACCAACAGGCCCGACATAACCGGATGCGGGAGTAATCGTCGCCAACCCAGCCACCATGCCGGTCACGATACCTAATACGCTGGGTTTGCCATGTTTAACCCATTCACATGTCATCCATGCCAATGAAGCTGCTGCCGCAGAGATATGTGTTGCTACCATAGCCATGCCCGCACTACTTCCTGCAGTTAATGCACTGCCAGCATTAAAACCGAACCAGCCTACCCAGAGCATGGATGCACCCATCACCGTCAGGGTCATATTATGTGGTGGCATTGGTGTATCCGGAAAACCATTGCGATTGCCTATGATCAATGCTGCCACTAACGCAGCAACGCCCGCATTGATATGGACAACAGAACCCCCAGCAAAATCCATAAAACCGAGGTCAGCTAACCAGCCACCACCCCAGACCCAATGGCAGATTGGTGCATAGACCAGCACCATAAACAAGGCAGTAAACCAGAGTAACGCTGAAAATTTCATTCGTTCAGCAAAAGCACCCACAGCGAGTGCCGGGGTGATAATGGCAAAGGTCATCTGGAACATGAAAAATACGGTTTCAGGGATAGTACCACTAACACTGTCCAGACCGATGCCAGACATCAAAATCTTGCCGCCACCAACAAACTTGTTTAGAGACCCACCATCGCCAAATGCCAGACCATAGGCAATAACCATCCATATAATAGATACCGTGCAGGCAATAGCAAAACACTGCATCAATACGGACAAAACATTCTTCGCCCGAACCAGACCGGAATAGAATAAAGCAAGCCCGGGTAGCGTCATGAACAGTACCAGAGCCGTTGACGTTAATACCCATGCCGTATCAGCGCCATTAACTTCATCGGCATAGGCCATCATGGGCAACATTAATAATAGACCTGATGCCAGGCAGATAACTTTCTTAATAGACATTATTTCCCCTCTCCCCATTTTATTTTCTTACAGTGCGTCTGAACCCGTTTCACCCGTGCGAATACGAACTGCTTGCTCAAGGGTTTGAACAAAGATCTTGCCATCCCCAATTTTACCAGTCCCAGCTGCCTTAATAATTGCTTCAATTGCAGCATCCACCTCTTCATCATCCAGTGCTATTTCTACTTTCGTCTTGGGTAGAAAATCGACCACATATTCTGCACCACGATAAAGCTCTGTGTGACCTTTTTGCCGTCCAAAGCCTTTGACCTCAGTTACGGTCAGGCCTTTTACGCCGACCTCTGCCAGGGCATCTCTTACATCATCCAATTTAAAGGGTTTTATAACTACGATTAACAATTTCATTTACATATTCTCCCGATGTTTCACCTTCATGCAAAGGCAACCTGAAACCCATTGCACAATTAATGTGCGGCAAAGATTAACAATTTATCCAGCTTGGTGCATCCTGAAATTGAATTAACTAAGACAGATTGACACAAAAAAGGGCGCCGAAGCACCCTTTTCTGATAGTTTGAGAGATGAAAGATTACAAGATGTAACCACGTTCGTCGTGAGAGGCAAGATCCAGACCTTCTGTCTCTTCCTCTTCACTCACGCGAAGTCCAATCACCGCATCAATTACTTTAAGAATAATAAAACTTAATGTACCGCAGTATATGATAGTCACGATAACAGCAACAGATTGATTAAAAACCTGTCCGCCAATACCACTTACACCGTCTGCCAGACCCTGACCTGAGAATACACCCAGAGTTGTGGCAGAAAAGACACCGGTAAGTAATGCACCAACGATACCACCAACGGCATGGACACCAAATACATCCAGTGAATCATCATAACCCAGTTTGCGTTTAAGCGTGCTCGCAGCCTTGAAACAAATGAAACCAGAAGCAAGACCAATTACCATGGCCCCCATCGGTCCAACTGAACCACAGGCTGGGGTAATTGCAACCAGTCCTGCGACAGCACCTGAGGCAAGACCCAGTGCACTGGGCTTTCCATGGGTCATCCATTCAGCAAACATCCAGGACAGTGCTGCGGTCGCAGTAGCAATCTGTGTCACTGCCATTGCCATACCTGCAACACCATCCGCTGCCAATTCACTACCTGCATTGAATCCGAACCAACCGACCCAGAGCATAGCTGCGCCGATCAGGGTCAGTGTGAGATTATGTGGAGGCATTGCTGTGGTTGGATATCCCTTACGTTTACCCAAGACGATACATGCAACCAGGCCTGCAATACCCGCATTGATGTGCACAACCGTACCACCAGCAAAATCGAGAATGGCGAATTTACTTCCTAACCATCCACCGCCCCAGACCCAATGACAAATCGGTGCATAAACAAAAGTTACCCAAAACGCCATAAATATCAGCATGGCAGAAAATTTCATGCGCTCAGCGAAGGCGCCAACGATCAAAGCTGGTGTAATAATGGCAAAGGTCATTTGAAATGTCATAAAAACAGATTCAGGAATGGTGCCACTCATACTGTCAACACTCATATTGGCAAGCAACGCATTACTAAAACCACCCCAGTAGCCATTCATACTACCGCCATCACCAAATGCCAGGCTATAACCATATAAGGCCCAAAGTATCGTCATCAGACAGGTGATAGCAAAGCATTGCATCATCACTGACAAAACGTTCTTACTACGAACCATGCCCGCATAAAAAAGCGACAGACCCGGTACGGTCATAAATAATACCAACACGGTAGCAGTAATCATCCAGGCCGTATCACCAGAGCTTAACTCGTCAGCCATTGCTAATGATGGCGTGAATAACCCTGCCATTAACACATACAGGCCCATTAGTCCTCTACAATTTTTAAAACTACAAATTAACGATTTCATTTATTAAATTCCTCCCAGGCTGTTAAAGTGCTTCTGAACCGGTTTCACCGGTACGGATTCGGACAACTTCGTCCAGACCTGTCACAAAGATTTTGCCGTCACCAATCTTGCCCGAGTTTGCTGCCTTGGTAATTGCTTCAATAGCAGCCCCGACCTGATCGGTTGCAATTGCAACCTCGAGTTTTACCTTGGGTAAAAAATCGACAACATACTCTGCACCACGGTAAAGCTCTGTGTGCCCTTTTTGACGACCAAATCCTTTGACTTCTGTCACTGTCATCCCCTGTACACCAATGTCGTGTAATGCTTCACGTACATCATCAAGCTTGAAAGGTTTGATAATTGCTGTAACCAATTTCATGGAATACTCCTCCCGTTTAACACATCCTGCCCACAATTCTTGATTGGAACAGGACTCGTATATTAAAAACTACTAGAAACTACTGGAAATAGTGAAGACAGCGGTGTCATCACATAAATCGCCGAGTCCAGCGCAGAAATCACCCTCACTGAATTTGTTAGAGTAAGTCAGTGCTAATTCAAA
>CAYRXP010000100.1:0-6454 GCA_964428145.1 uncultured Enterobacteriaceae bacterium | reverse complement strand
ACTGTCCCCGCCCACCAGGCTGAATGCAGCGCCGACATAGATACTGTCTTTCACCGCCAGAATTAACAATAACTGCTCTGGCATTGTTTCGGCAATCTCTTTGAAAAAGGCCAAATTCAGATATGGTGGGTTGCCCCACTTCAAATACGTCAACTGATAGAATTGGTAAAATATATTTAACTGTTCTTCTGTAATGTCTTTGCCATGAATTTGTTCCAACGTGATACCCTGATCACTAATAAAACGCCTTTCACGCAGCAAGGTCTTGCGTTTTTTTGAATTAAACGAATCAAGATAATCCTTAAAATCCCTGTAGCCTTTATTTGTCCACCTAAATTGGACACCTTCCCTTATGGCTAAATCAAAAGATTTTAGTAACTCTGTTTCCGCCGATGTTGGATAAAGGCAATGCCAGGTGGATATATTCTCCACCTCTGCACTTGCGGTTATAAAGCTCAGAATTGATTTTAAAACAGTCTCTTTATCGATGCCTGTTTTAACGAATAACCTTTCACCTTCGCAGGGTGTAAAGGGTATCGCAGTTAACCATTTTGGATAATATGACAACCCATGTAGCTGGTAAGCATGTGCCCATTCGAAATCAAAAACATATTCGCCATGTGAATGTGTTTTTCTATACATGGGCATCAACGCAATTAATTCATCCTTGTCATAAACCAGGCAATGTTGTGGTACCCATCCTGTTTCTTCACTGACACAAGCACTTTTTTCAAGCGCATAAAGAAATTCATAGCGAATGAAGGGATAATCAAGCCCCGTTATCCTGTTCCAGTCTTCACGGGAAATCTCATCAATACGATTGATCAGGGATATTTTCATGGTTCACTTTAACTGGACACATTTCTACTAGATAAATAGGGTTTAATCTGGCAAGTTGGTTCCCTCATATCCAAACTACCTGGAAATGCAGGTTTCAGAGTTCAGGTAGTTTGGGTATATAGTAGCATCGTTAATTTATAAATATTAAAAATGAACAAACCCTTCTCACAGGCCTGCGAAAACAACAAGGATCCCATCCTTTCAGTCCTAAAACGAGTTTTTGACATCCCTTGCGAAGTACTGGAAATTGGTAGCGGCACAGGACAGCATGCTGTTTATTTCGCCACATATTTACCTCATGTTTCCTGGCAACCTTCAGATCTGGCCATTTATTTACCAGGCATCAATTCATGGCTTGATGAAGCAAGACTCGAAAATATAAAATCACCCATGCGTCTGGATATCAATCAAAAACCCTGGCCTGTCTCAGATATTGAAGCAGTATTTACTGCAAATACTTTACACATCATGAGTTGGGAGAGTGTTCAGGTATTTATTCAGACACTAGGTGAGGTCATGCAAGCCGGCGCAAAGTTTTGTTGCTATGGTCCATTCAATGTTGGGGGAACTTATACCAGTGAGAGTAATGCTCGTTTTGATATCTGGCTGAAACAACAGGATTCCTTAAGTGCAATTCGTGATCTGGAAGCTGTGGTTTCACTGTCTAACGATGCAGGGATCAAGCTATTGGAGAATATTGGAATGCCTGCAAATAATAAATTATTAGTCCTGGAAAAAATCTGATTTCCTAATAACTCAATTTAGGGACTGCCGCAGTAACTCTGCTTCTTTTGATTCTGTAAACTGGTTACGAAGCAATAATGCATAACTCGAGACAGCATCCTTATTGCCAAGCTCTCTTTCAATCATAATCCCCAACCATAAACTTTTTGCTGAAGGCTTGTTGGACTCAAGATAGCGTTTTAAATAACCTCTAGCAGGCATATAGTTCCCCTGTCCATAGGAAAGTTTTGACATTTGTATCAATGTGGGTCCAATCCCTGGATCCCTTTTCAGGGCTTCTTTAAAATAATACTCCGCCAATTCAATCTGCCCATTATTGAGCGCGCAGGTGCCTGCATTGTTGTAGGCAAGCTCGGGGGTAGTATATAAAGGATTATTCACCGCTCTCAGGAAAATTTCATCTGCTTCTTCGTAGCGCTGAATTTGGCAAAGTAATAATCCGTAATTATTCAGAGTAGAAGAATCTTTAGGATTGAGTTTAATTGCCTTTTTAAAATTATCTTCTGCAACATCATACACCCCCATAGTTTGGTACAATACACCAAGAGCATTATAGATTGGCGGGTAATCAGGCTTGGCTTCCCTGGCTCGATTCAGTTTCTCCAATGCCTTTTCATATTGCCCTTCTCGCATATAACTGATTCCAAGCTTTAAATTGGTCAGCGCGACTTCAGTATGATTGTATTGGCGTGCTGGCTGGGAATAATCATTAATTTTTGCATCATTTTCATAGGCCGTACGCGTCACAGCAGACCCGATCGCACCAATAATTGCTGCTGGCCCACACGCAGTCAAAAGTAAAGACGAAAACAGCACCATAACCAAGACTAAATAATGCATAACCCAAGCTTACATCAAAAATAGTTAAAAATAATCCCCTAAGTCTTTATTTATCAAGGTAAAGTGTATTTTTTATTTGTCGTAAAAGAGGGAAAAACGCAAAAATACAGGAAATAATCAGAAAA
The DNA here is from genome assembly GCA_964428145.1 of uncultured Enterobacteriaceae bacterium. GTDB lineage: Bacteria > Pseudomonadota > Gammaproteobacteria > Eutrophobiales > Eutrophobiaceae > SMWN01. The sequence continues at coordinate 3,905 of CAYRXP010000100.1, read as the reverse complement.
TCTGAGTGTTCCTATTCAACCGACAGCTTTGTCAAAATGGAGCGCAATTCTTTTAATTTTGATTTAACGCGCAGTGCATTATCGTAACCAATTCTCAGCAGAATCTTTTGTCCAGCAGAAAGTGACTCTAATTCCGGGTCGGCAAATTGATAAAACACCTTTGGTCGTACCAGATTTATCGGCCCTACGATCTCAGGTGACGCCAGTAAATGATCTATCACCTGGATCAAACGATCATTAAAATAGCGATCTGGATAACCAAGCGCTTCATAAGCTTCCTGAAATAAAGGATAAAACCTGGCGTAGACAGTTACCAGTTTTCTGCTATCAATAGCATCCAGAAAATTTACATAATGTGAATAGCGTTTAAAGTTTTTACTGTCCAGTAATGCGGTATCAAACTCCTGTTTTATCACAACGAATTTATCAGGCATACGCTGTGTAAAAACATAACGCTGCGGTAATTTTCGATTTGTCATGTTATCAACTGTGACAACGAAATGACGTATAAAAGACTTAAACGAAAATAAGCTAGTCAAAGCTTCCCCTTCGACTAAGCCATTGATTGCGCTCAATATTTCGCTATCACTTCCATCTAATTTTGGCAGTGGTTCAGGGGGAATTTGAATTCCTACTGGCGCTTGTTCAGGCTCAGATCCTTCCTCTACCTTGTCCTTGTCCTTTGAATTGGAGGATATTTCCATTACAGGATATTTGATGGCCGTTTTTTCAAGCTCACCGGGAATTTTCAGAAATTCGTCATCCTCAGTGACTGACCTGGATTCTGAGATAGGATCAATTTCTTCTGTCTGTTGCCATGGATAATAAGTCGCGGCAATGGCCAATGAGATAACGATTACCACAATGAGGATCGATTTGTTCATAACTGTCTTTGTCCAGATTATTTGCCTGAAAAATTTGTTCAGATGAATGTGGCCCAGTTCACAAACGGTAGATATAAGTCAGATATCTGCACCTTTTATCTGTGAAATTCTACCGCTTGTCCAGAATTAATTCATATATTTAAAAATAGTGTTAAACCTATCGCTATAGACAAATTCATAAAATGTAGATTATGAACAGACAAAATACCAGTAACCAGATTGCAGAAGCCCAATTAATCGTAGAGCAGCTTCATCATATGTTGCACAAAGATGCACTACACCGTCTGGAGCTTTTTCAAAAATATGCTTATGACCCCAGTGAGGCCAGGTGGTCTCCTGATCTGCACCAACAATGTGAACTAGTCGAGGCACTACGCCGAAAACTAAGCAAGATTATTTAACAGTATTTCTCCTGATATCATCATTACTCAGGCGGGAGATTAAGTATCCCAAGCTTTCTGATAAAAACAGCATGCGGTACGCCGAACGCCTCCTTCAGTTTAATATCACGATCCCATTTATTCTTGAATCGACTCACGCGCCAGGCATTTTTAACACCAATATGGTTCACGTAATACCAGGGCGATACCAGGGGAAAAGACTGTAGGGGCCAATCTGTGCCATAAATCATTCTTTCAGTCAGTCCGGGATGTTTCAGGGCCTTTGCCAAGTAACCAAGTTTATTCAATTGTGTCAGGCTGGAAATATCAGTGTATAGATTTGTAAATTCATCAAACATAGGCAAAATCCGCTCAAAATTATCCTGCCCATCAGATTCACCCGTAGTTGCGATGTGAGCAGCGATAACCGTCACCCCGCATTTCAATGGTAATTCAAGCAGTCTTGGATCGGCATATTCATCTTTAGCATTAGCAAAAGATTTCTCCATCCCTGTATGGGTTAATAATGGTATCTTTAATTCAGCCATTCGTTCGTAAAAAGGAATAAATTTTTTGTCAGAAGGATCGATATACATGATATTAGGAATCCATTTGATCAAGACAGCCCCCTGTCGATACACCTCCTCCAGTAGTGCCACGCTGTTCTCTCTGTTTGGATTAATACTCGCCCCAAATAACAAATGTGGATATTGGGCTGTCTGGCTAGCGACGTATTCATTCGACACGTAAATCTGTGTCTTATTGCGATCGAGCGCTCTTGTTTTCTCGTCAATCACACCATCCATCGCAAGTACAATGGCCTGATCGATATATTTCGATTGCGCTATCTTGTCATTGAGCTTTTTAACCAGAATTTGATCACCATTTTCTTCAAGCTCTTTTTCAGTCACATCCATCCAGCTTAAAAAGAATTTAAAGCGAAAGTTGTTCTGCATCTCATCATTAACGAAATTACCCGAATCCCCGAAACCCAGACCGGCAACATGCACATGCCAGTCAATAATATGTGCCTCTTCCAGCAAATCAGAAACCAGAGCAATACCGTGATCATGACAGGTATGGCACATCGGTTGATTGCAACCTGTCAGTAACAAAAGGAAAAGGGTGTTGAATAGCTTCATTTTTGTTATTTACCAGTACAGGGAAAACTTTTCCCCAGAATCACCCCTGCTGCAACATCAGCACTTTTCTCAAGTAGCTCAGGAGTCGCTGCCAACCCCTTCGTGACTTCTCGTGCCAGGGCATTAATATCCGGGACAGGAGGTAAACATACCCGCGGTATCTCACTATTGTCATCATGAAAGCAATCACAGGGTGTGACATACCAAGTGCACATCATTCCTTCGGTACCAGAAAAACCTTTGTCCAAAGAATGCTCGCAAGCTGCCAACAAGTCTTTGCCATTGGGAGTTGCAAACACCATCGTACTTACAAAAAACAGTAATAAACTAAGGAATAGATGACCCGACGTCGAGTATTGAGTCTTAATCACGCTGATAACCATATTTTAAAGTCAATTTGTAATCACTAATAGTCTGGTCTGGCGGACTAACCATGCTTCACTAACGCATCCTGTATTTTGTGCTTGGTTTTTATAAAGTCTTTATGAGAAACATAAATCAAATCGGCAATCTTACGCACCATATGTTCTTCCAGTGAATCCAGATGTGAATCTGCATAAGCAACAGACCATAACAACTCTATGACCTTAATCTTCTGTGCTTGTGTAAATTCCCTGGCTATAAGACTGGTGAACTGGTGATAATCAACAGCATCCCCTACCTCTTCTTCGGCCAACTCAAACAATTTCTGGCATTCATCATCAGTAAGATCGAACCTCTCTCTTAATGCAGTTTTGACTGTTTCGATTTCCCTATCATGCACCTGATCATCCTGCAACATCATCTCGATCAATAGAGCAGCTGTTGCTAATTTTAGTTGATGATCAAGATCGCCGTCTTCTTCTGATAAAATGTTTTGTTCAAAATAATTTTTAATTGCACTTAACATACAAGTTCCTTTTAGCCATTCTGGTCCAAGTCGTCCTTACCACGATTATCTTGATCCAAATCTTCAGCGATTGAATTCGTAATCTTCATATATTGGTCGATTGTCACTTTTTCTTTCTCTCTGTCAGCATTTGACATAAAGCGCCTGATTTCCTCCAGCGCCTCTTCCGTCCGACCTACTTTCCACAAGGTATTAAACAAGGCAATTGAAAATCTTCCTTCACCCGGTTCCATCAGGATTAATCGTTCAAATACCATCTCAGACTCTGAATACTTTTCTTCAACAAAATACGAACCGCCCAATATCAACAATGCCGCATAGTTGTTTGGATCTTCTTTTAATAATTCAAGTATACACATCCGTGCCTCATCGTTCTTACCCGCTTCATCAAACGAACGAGCCCGATTCAATTTTTTTTCGATATCTGATGACATAAAATTCTTTGTGCTGTTTATGATGAATGGCGTTGTTGACGAACAATAATGCTAGAAAAGAAAAATTAGAGCAATAGAAAGCCAAAAATATATAAAAACTGCAGACCAATACACCAAGACCGCCAAATGCAGTCATATAAAGTCCCTATAAACCAGTTTTACAAATACGTTCCATA
>CAYRXP010000099.1:0-6669 GCA_964428145.1 uncultured Enterobacteriaceae bacterium | reverse complement strand
ATCGATTTTTTAGTTATGGCGATGCCATGTTTTTGAATTATGAGGGCAATGACGAGTGAAGTTTAGTCTACTAGCGAGAGAGGGGCAGGCACGACGAGCGAAAATAAGTTTTCCTCGTGGCGATATTGAGACGCCTGTTTTTATGCCTGTGGGAACCTATGGCACCGTGAAGGCGATGACTCCTGAGGAATTGCGGGAACTCGGCAGCGAGATAATTTTGGGGAATACCTTTCACCTGATGTTGCGACCGGGAACGGAGGTCATCAAACAGCAAGGCGGCCTGCATCAATTTATGAATTGGCCCTGGCCAATCTTGACTGACTCCGGCGGGTTTCAGGTATTTAGTCTGGCCGAAAGACGAAAAATTACCGAACAAGGCGTTCATTTCAAATCTCCTGTCAATGGCGATGCTGTTTTTCTTGGACCTGAAGAAGCTATTCAGGTGCAGCATGATCTGGGCTCGGATATCGTCATGATCTTTGATGATTGCACGCCTTTCCCGGCCACTGAAGAAGAGACACAAGCTTCCATGGAGTTATCACTACGTTGGGCAGAACGTTCAAAGGCCGCACATGGTGAAAATGAATCAGCATTATTTGGTATTGTTCAGGGCGGGATGTTTCCTGAATTGCGAGAGGCATCAATAAAGGGCTTGCTAGATATAAATTTCGATGGTTATGCCATCGGTGGACTCTCTGTCGGGGAACCACGGGGGAAAATGCTGGAGATGCTTTCTGGTGTCACCCCTCAATTGCCAATAGATAAACCACGTTATCTCATGGGGGTCGGTACACCGGAAGAAATTGTCGAGGCCGTTTGCCGCGGCATAGACATGTTCGATTGTGTGATGCCAACGCGTAATGCGAGGAATGGTCATTTGTTTACAACAACGGGTTCAGTGCGGCTCCGTAACGCAGTAAATAGGGACAGTAGTGATCCAGTAGATAAAGAATGTGGCTGCTATACCTGTCAGAATTACACCCGGGCTTATTTGTACCATCTCGATAAAACCAATGAGATTCTGGGTGCACGTCTGAATACGATTCATAACCTGCATTACTACCAAACACTGATGCAAGGTTTACGTAGCGCGATCAGCGATCAGGTATTAGACGATTTTGTATTGGATTTTTACGCAAAACGCACTAAATCCACTCACACTGTGGCATAATAGCCCGCTTTAATTTTTGGGCAGTCAATAAATATTGGAAACATTCAGAAATGCTAGATTTTTTCATCAATAGTGCGTGGGCTGCTGCTGATGCGCCTCAACAAGGTGGCATCATAAGTTTGCTGCCGCTGTTTGTTCTTTTTGCTGTCTTTTGGTTTTTCCTCATCAGACCACAAATGAAGCAGGCGAAAGAGCATAGGACTATGGTTGGGTCACTTGCCAAAGGTGATGAAGTTGTTACTACTGGAGGCTTACTTGGCAAAATAAAAGAAGTTGGTGACAATTTTATTGTGCTTGAAATTGCCAAAGAGGTTCAGGTCAAAGTACAAAAACATGCCATCTCGGCAACCATGCCCAAGGGTACAATTAAAACACTTTAGATAAAAACCAGAATAGATAGCCAGAACAGATAAATTATATGAACCGTTATTCTTCATGGAAATATATTCTTATCCTCATTGTGGTGGTAGTGGGGATTATCTATGCTTTGCCGAATCTATATGGCAGTGCCCCTGCATTACAAATATCAGCCTCAAGTGCCACGGCAGAGGTCAGTGAACTGACTGAGTTGCAAGTAAACATTGCATTGGACGATGCGAACATCGAATCGGTATCAATGGAACTGGGTGATGGCAGACTGACCATCAGGTTTGCAGATGAGGGAACCCAGTTGCGTGCGAAGGATGTTTTGCAAGAGGCGCTCGGTAGTTCCTACGTGATTGCACTGAATCTTGCACCTAACACTCCGGATTGGTTAAGAAGCCTGGGTGCAGAGCCTATGTTTCTTGGTCTTGATCTCAGAGGTGGTGTTCACTTTCTGATGGAGGTGGACATGGAAGCCGCCGTTAAAACATCAGAGGAACGTTATGTGTCAGATATACGCACTCTCCTGCGTGAAAACAAGGTGCGTTATAAAACCATTACCCGCAATGATGAGGGTGGTTTACTGGTCAGGTATCGTGATGCAGTACAAAAAGTCGATGGTGAAAGACTGATCAAGGATAATTTCCGCGATCTGGATGTGATTGACACCAAAACAGAAGCACCGGAAACCAGACTGATTTTAAATCCGAATGTTGTGAAAGAAACACAGAAGAACGCCTTACAACAAAACATTACCACACTGAGAAAGCGCGTGAATGAATTAGGTGTTGCTGAGCCTGTGATCCAGCAACAGGGCCTAAAACGTATTGTCGTGCAATTGCCAGGCGTGCAGGATACGGCGCGGGCAAAGGAAATTCTTGGCGCAACAGCGACACTGGAGTTTCGTTTGGTTGATGACGACCACTCAGTTCAGGATGCTATCGATGGCCCAGTCCCTGCAGGTTCGCGTCTTTACAATAATAGAAGCGGTGGTCAGATCCTTTTGAAAAAGCGCGTGATGTTAACCGGTGATTATATTATTGATGCAGCTTCCGGTATCGACCAACAATCCGGTGGGCCTGATGTTTCCATTACGCTGGATGGAAAAGGTGCCAAAGCAATGAGTAATGCAACACGCGATAATGTCGGTAGGCGCATGGCAGTTGTCTTTATCGAAACCAAAACAGAGACCGTGGAAGAAGACGGCGAAATGGTTAAGAAAAAGCGAAAGATCGAGGAAGTCATCAACGCTGCGACAATTCGCGAACAGTTGGGGAAACGGTTCCATATCACCGGCCTAGGTTCCACGATGGAAGCACGTAACCTGGCCCTGTTATTAAGAGCTGGTGCCTTGGCGGCACCCATCGAAATTGTTGAAGAACGCACCGTTGGGCCAAGCCTGGGTAAAGACAATATTGCCAAAGGTTTTGATTCGGTGGCCATCGGTTTTATCCTGGTGCTGATCTTCATGGCGATTTACTACCGGGTGTACGGCTTGTTTGCTGATGTCGCACTTACCCTGAACCTGGTACTGATCGTCTCCCTATTGTCCTTATTACAGGCAACACTGACATTGCCGGGTATTGCCGGGATTGTGTTGACAGTGGGTATGGCTGTGGATGCCAATGTACTGATCTTTGAACGTATCCGCGAGGAAATTCGTAATGGAAATTCCCCACAAGCAAGTATACATGCAGGTTATGAAAAAGCGTTTTCAACAATACTGGATGCCAATATTACGACCTTGATTGCGGCACTGGTATTGTTCAGCTTTGGAGCAGGTCCAATTAAAGGTTTTGCGGTGACATTATCTTTAGGCATCATGTGCTCCATGTTTACCGCTATCATGGTGACACGCGCATTGGTTAATTTGACTTACGGTGGACGTAAGTTGGACAAACTAAGAATTTAATTGCTGCCAGTCTACACATAGTGATATTACGAGAATGAAACTTATTAAAGAAGATTTAAATATCGATTTTATGGGCAAGCGTAAACTTGCTGCGTTTTTTTCTATCATCCTGATGATTGCCTCTATTGCTTCCCTCGTTATTCAGGGCTTGAATTTCGGGGTTGATTTCACTGGCGGAACATTGGTCGAAGTTGGATATGCACAGCCAGTTGAACTTGAAAGCATTCGTAGTGCATTGGCTTCTTCTGAATTTGGTGAAGCAACGGTTCAGTCCTTTGGCAGAGCCAGCGATGTGTTGATTCGTATAGCGCCGAAACAAGGTTCGAACACGGCGGATATAAGTGGCGCGATTCTTGAGTTATTGCAAGCCGGCGATCAGTCAGTAGAAATGCGACGCGTTGAATTTGTTGGACCACAGGTTGGAGAAGAACTGACAGAAGATGGTGGCCTGGCCATGTTATATGCCTTGTTAGGCATTCTTATTTATGTCACGTTGCGTTTCCAGATGCGTTTTTCTGTCGGGGCAATCGCTGCACTGGTGCATGATGTCCTGATTACCATTGGAATATTTTCAGTCACCCAGATGGATTTTGACCTGACTGTCTTGGCCGCATTATTGGCAGTAATAGGTTATTCACTAAATGATACGATTGTTGTGTTTGACCGAATTCGTGAAAATTTTCATAAAATGCGCAAAGTGGCTCCAATTGAAGTCATGAATACCTCATTAAATCAGACCTTGAATCGCACCATCATGACATCTCTGACAACATTGCTTGTGCTGACAGCCTTGTTCCTTGTCGGTGGTGAAATCATACATGGTTTTTCAACCGCATTGATTATTGGTGTATTGGTTGGTACCTATTCATCTATCTTTGTTGCAAGCCCAGTGACTTTGGCACTAGGCATTACTAAAGAAGATTTAATGCCCGTTGAGAAAGAAGGCGCAGACCAGGAAAGCCGTATTTAGCTGTAAATTTTTGCATAGGGGCTGTGCAGATGAAGATCATTGCTGATCAACAAATTTCCTACGTAGCTCAGGCATTTTCCGAACTCGCAGAAGTGACGCTTTGTAATGGTCGCGAAATCACAGCTGAGAGCATCCATGAAGCTGATGTGCTGCTGGTGCGATCGGTAACTCCCATCGATGCAAATTTGTTGGAAGGCAGCCAGGTTAAGTTTGTTGCCTCAGCTACCAGCGGTCAGAATCATATCGATAGTGATTACCTGCAGCGAAACAACATCGGTTTTGCCGATGCGAAGGGAAGTAATGCAAGGTCTGTTGCTGAATATGTTCTCAGTAGTCTTTTTGTACTGGCAGATCAACACGATTTTAAACTCAAAGAAAAAACAGTGGGCGTCATTGGCTGTGGTGAGGTGGGATCACGTGTCGTAGAGTTGCTTGAGACGATGGGTGTTCAAACCATCATGAATGATCCGCCACTTAAGGATGCCCCTGGAAATGATATCCACGAAAATAATGTAAGCACTGGCGAGCAGTATTGTGATCTGCAGGAGGTTCTCTTAGCAGATATTATTACCTTGCATGTGCCTTTAACAGAAGATGGTTCTTATCCCACGCAACAGATGGTCAATTCAGGTTTTCTGGATAAATTAAATGACGATGTGATTTTGTTAAATACTTCACGCGGTAGTGTCATTGATGAAGTGGCATTAAGAGCTCATATAGAAAGTCATCACAATATGAAAGTTGTACTGGATGTCTGGGAAAATGAACCGGACATTGATACAGATTTGCTCACACATACTTCCATTGGCACGCCCCATATCGCCGGTTACAGCATAGATGCAAAACTCAGGGCGACAGAGATGATTTTTAGATCCATGTGTGAGTTCTTTAAACTCAATGCTGTATGGCAAGCGGCGATAGAATTGCCCAATGACAATATGCCTGAACTAAATATGAATGTTGACGTAGACGACGAGGATGCAATACAAATGGCGATACTTACGAGTTATGATGTCAGGGGTGACAGTGCAGCATTGAGATGTTTGCCTGAAATTAATATTGAACAACGTGGCCGTTTCTTTGATGAGCTAAGGGAAAATTATCCTGTGAGAAGAGAATTTACAGCGACGGCGATCAGGTTACCTGAGGACAAGAAAATTCTGGCTAAAAAATTGAGACAGATGGGTTTTATTGTGAAGCCATCGTAATGAAAACCAGACCAGAAGAAATAAAACCCAAAAAAATAAAACTTGGCTTTTTAGCCTCCGGTCGCGGCAGTAACATGTTGGCTATTATCGATAATTGCAAAGCTGGAAAACTCAATGCGGAGCCTGTTGTGGTTATCAGCAATAATGCAGATGCTGGTGCACTTGAGTACGCGCGTGACGCGGGGATCCCTGCGTTTCACCTAAGTATAAACACACATGCAGACCCATCAAGACTAGATGATGAGATCACGAAAACATTGAAATCCCATGCAGTAAATTGGCTGATACTTGCAGGCTATATGAAAAAGATCGGGCCACGATTACTTGGAGAATTTCGGGGCAAGATACTCAATATTCATCCCTCTTTATTGCCCAGACACGGTGGTCAGGGGATGTATGGACTTCGTGTGCATGAAGCGGTACTTGCATCGGGGGAGTCTGAAACTGGCGTCACAATCCACATGGTGGATGGTGAGTATGATCAGGGAAGAATTCTGGCACAGGAAAAGGTTTCTGTCGAAGCGGATGACGACCCAGCGATATTGGCGGCAAGGGTGTTGAAGATTGAGCATCAACTGTATTCGAATACTTTGCGAGATATTATTGAGGGCAGGATTGATTTTTGAGCAGGGCGGGAAACCACTACTAAAAATGCTAAACCATCAAATCTACTCGATTACCTGTCATCTGGACTGAAATTCTCCCAATTCCTTGATTTTAAGAACTTCATCATAATTAAACACCTTCCCATTCATGGCGATATAAACACCACTTTCCAATGTCTGAACCGCAGCAATGGCGCAACCCAGATTAAATAAGGCATCAGAATTTTTGAATTTGTAAGGCACCATTGCACCAAGCAAGATGATGGTCTTATCTTTAATCCCGGCAGCCAGCACCTGACTGGTTTCAACCATGGTATCAGTGCCATGCGTGATAATAATACGAGATTCATTACAGGCAAGGCAAGACGCCAGGATTTGCTGTCTGTCATTATCATCTATATCCAGACTATCTTTTAACATCACCGTTTCGAGTGAAATAT
>CAYRXP010000098.1:0-6714 GCA_964428145.1 uncultured Enterobacteriaceae bacterium | reverse complement strand
CAACTGAACTGGTTGCAACTTATCAAAGCATTAAGTCAGCGAAATAGCGAATCAATTGCAATTTATTCTTCCAACTTACTCAATCAAGGGAATTACTGGAATATACAACAACAACGTATACTATTTACGGCTCTGATGGCGGCACAAGTAAAATTACAAAAATTTCAACTTGCCAACCAACTATGGAATCAACATATTGTGAAACTTTATACAAATGAACCTATTTCTTTAGTGTTGTTAATTTTATTTAGTCTTTCAACGCAGAGTCCCGAGTAAAATAATATAATCAAAACCAGTAACAAAATTCAATTAAACCGATTCATAAACAACTATTTTATAAACAATAAGAATAAAGTATTTTTAATACCATAGTCTATGAATTAATATTATTTTTAATTATATTGTGTACCATACTTCCCATAAATAATGCATTAGATTAAAAATAGATTCTCAACCTTATGACCAACAATGACATTCGGATTGCGCTTGCACAGATTAATCTGTGCGTAGGAAATATTAATAAAAATACGATTCAAATCATTGAAAATATTGATCAGGCGAGAGATGAACTCCATGCTGATATTGTCATTTTCCCTGAGTTGGCAATTACTGCATACCCCCCCGAAGATTTATTGCTCAGACCTGCATTACATATACAAATCAAAAAATCATTAAAAGATATCTGCAATGCGGCTCACGGCATTGATGTCATCATAGGTTACCCTTTGTTGCTGGAAGACAAGCTGTACAACAGTTGCAGCCTCGTTCGAGATGGAGAAATAAAAGAGACCTATCATAAACATCTGTTACCAAATTATGGTGTCTTCGATGAGAAAAGATATTTCGAGCCCGGCAATGAGACAACACTCTTCGATCTTCATGGTGTGCCTACCGCATTAAGTATTTGTGAAGATATATGGGAAGAAAGATCGTGTCAGAAGGCAAAGGATGCAGGTGCAAAACTGATGATCAATATTAATGCATCACCATATCACTCAGGAAAGGTGCTCATAAGGGAAAAACTCCTCAAATCACGTGCGCAAGAATCAGGTCTGGATATCATCTACACTAACCTTGTCGGCGGGCAGGATGAACTTGTCTTTGATGGTGACTCAATGGCCGTCAACAACAAAGGAAAGACTGTCTTCCGGGCACCACAGTTTGCAGAAGGGCTCTACCTTGTTGACTATTCAGAAATATTTAAAGATAAGTTTTCTGTTGCAGATAACTATGTCTACAAGGCATTACCCGAGAAAGAAAGCATCTACAATGCGCTGGTTCTTGGCGTTAAGGACTACGTGTACAAGAATGGTTTTAATGGAGCCATTATAGGACTTTCAGGCGGGATTGATTCTGCATTGACTCTCTGTATCGCAGTTGATGCGTTAGGTGCTGATAATGTCGAGGTATTGATAATGCCTTCACAATACACTGCCTCAATGAGTAATGAAGACGCACAATGTCAGGCCGAAAATCTTGGCGTGAGCTTCAATATTATTCCCATCGGCGAACCATTTGCAGCATTTAACAAGATCCTTAAACCACGTTTCAAAAACCTACCTGCAGATACCACCGAAGAAAATATACAGGCACGTTGCCGGGGTATATTACTCATGGCGCTCTCTAATAAAACCGGGGGACTGGTACTAACAACAGGTAACAAAAGTGAAATGTCAGTCGGCTATTCGACACTCTACGGAGACATGGCGGGTGGTTTTGCACCCTTGAAAGATATATCCAAAGTGTTGGTATTTGAGCTTGCAAAATGGAGAAACGAAAAACAACAGATTATTCCACAACGTGTCATTGATCGCCCCCCCAGCGCGGAACTCAGGGAAGATCAAAAAGATGAAGATTCTTTACCTCCCTACGAAGTTCTGGATCCAATACTGGAAAGATATATCGAGCTTGATCAAAACCCGGCTGAAATCATCGAATCAGGTTTCGATGCTGAAATAGTAAAAAAAATTATTTCACTGGTTGATCGAAATGAATATAAACGTCGCCAGGCAGCACCAGGGGTAAGAATTAGCGAGCGCGCATTCGGGCGCGACCGCCGTTACCCCATCACCTCCGGTTACACAGAAAACTAGATTTTAAAAAATAATCTAGTTTACGTGATTTCAGGAAGTGTCCCGAGAGATTAAAACTTTACTGAATCAGTATCTCTCTGACTTCATATAAGCCGGGATGATTCGGATAATTTAATTCCAGCACTCGAAGTGCATCCGTAGACAATTCTGTCAGCTCCATCACCTTGTAGGCTTTTGCCATAATCACCAGAGCATCGGGTATTGAGGGTGTGCGTGGGTATTTTTCAACCACATAACGGGCTCGATTGGCTGCTGCGACAAACGCACCTCGACGCATATAGTAATGTGCGACGTGAATCTCGTGTTCTGCCAAAATATTCCTCAAATATGTCATCCTTAACTTGGCATCTTCAGCATATTGGCTGTCTGGATAACGCTTGACCAATTCAGAAAAATCCTCAAACGCCCGCAAGGATGAAGCAGGATCGCGCTGAGACTCATCCATTGGCAATATCCTCTCGGTGAAGCCTTTACCACGCTGAAAATTTGTCAGGCCCTTAAGATAGTAGGCATAATCAACGTGAGCATTTTGGGGATAAAGTTTAATAAAACGTTCCGCTGTTGAAATTGCTGCATCAGGATCATCATTTTTGTGATACGCATAAGCCAAATCCAATATCGCCTGTTGCCCGTAGGTACCAAATGGAAATCTGGCTTCCAGCTTTTCATAAAGTTCTACTGCTTTGTCATAACTGCCGGCATCAAGTGCACCTCGTGCTTCAGCATACAATCTTTCTGCTGGCCACTTTTCAGTCACGTCCTCCTTTTCTTCAAAGTAGGAACAAGCTGAAAGCGCAAGAATAGTAAGCAAAGATGCAATCGTTTTTTTCATGCGTTGAAGACTATCTTAATCTGCCAAACAGGGCAAAAATTAGCGTTAATTTATGTGTGTTTACTACATAATATAGAGAACAACATAACCCTTGCAAAAAAAAGATGAGTGAATGCTTACAAATTGATACTGTCATCCCCGATGAGATGTCCGGGAAGCGACTCGATCAGGCATTGGCGATTCTCTTGCCTGAGCATTCCCGTACCAGAGTACAGGGCTGGATACGCAATGGCTTTGTGCAAATTGACAAAAAACCAATGCGACCACGTGACAAGGTTCGAGGTGGAGAGCAGGTTGAAATACGAGCAGAGATCGAGCCACAAAATTCAGCTTCTTCGGAAGATATACCGCTGGAAATCGTTTTTGAAGATGAACATTTAATTATAATTAACAAGCCAGCAGGTCTGATAGTGCATCCAGGTGCAGGCAATCCGCAACATACACTGATGAACGCCTTATTACACCATGATCAACAACTAGAACAGGTCCCCCGTGCGGGAATTGTTCACCGCTTGGATAAAGATACCTCCGGATTATTGGTCATAGCGCGAACACCTCAGAGCCATACGTACCTTGTTGAGCAGTTACAAACGCGTAACATTCATCGAGAATACGAGACTATTGTCAACGGCATCATGACTGCTGGGGGAACTATTGAACAGCCCATTGGACGACACCCTAAACATCGCACCAGAATGGCCGTTGTGAAAAATGGTCGACCAGCGACGACGCATTATCGCATCATAAAAAAATACAGACACCACACCCGTCTACAGGTCAATCTGGAAACCGGCAGGACGCATCAAATTCGCGTACATTTAACATGGTACCACTACCCTATCATTGGCGATCCTGTGTATGGCACTATGAAAAAATTGGTGAAAGGCATGGATCCAAGCCTTGCTAACATTATCACTGCCTTCCCGAGACAGGCACTGCACGCACGTACCATTAAACTGGTTCATCCACAAAGCAATGAATTGATGGAATGGAAAGCTCCGATACCGGAGGACATGGTAGCACTAATCAATGCCCTTGAAGCTGATAGCAAACAGACATGAACAATAATCGAGCAGGGATAAAATGGTTAGCTGCCAACTGGCATGCCCCGACGCACATCAATGCCGGGACCACTATGCGAAATGGCGGGGTGAGTACAGCTCCTTATGATCAGCTCAACCTCGGGATGCATGTCAAGGATGAGCATAATAGTGTTTTAAAAAATAGACAACGTCTGTCCCGGTATTTAAAGTTACCCGCCGAACCTGTCTGGCTTAATCAGGTTCATGGAAATAATGTCATTCAGATTGATTCCCAAGTAAATTTAAAGCTCACTGATAAAACTGCGGATGGCAGTTATTCAAGAGAAGCAAATAAAGTTTGTGTTGTCATGACCGCAGACTGCCTGCCTCTATTGTTGTGTGATGATGAAGGAGCACAAATTGCGGCGATTCATATTGGATGGCGAGGCTTTAGTAAAAATATCATTTCTGTCGCGCTTAAAAAATTTACCTGTTCCCATGACAAACTTATGGCCTGGCTTGGACCGTGTATCAGCGCAGATCACTATGAAATAGATGCAACTGTTTATAATGCTACCAAGAAAATATTTGCGGGTGCTGAAGAATGTTTTATTGAAACATATATGGGACATTGGTTGATGGATCTAAAACAATTGGTAAGCAAGCAATTGATTACACTGGAGGTAGGGCATATTTATACCAGCCCTTATTGCACGTATTCTGACCAAGCACGTTTTTTTTCACATCGTCGGGATGGAACTACCGGACGCTTAGCAAGCCTGATTTGGATAGATAGTCAATCCAACATGGGCTAAGCTTGGAAATGAAATAAAGAACAACTGGATTTCCGTATAACATAAACAAGTAAAGAGAAAATCAGTCATGGCTACTAAAAAATCCCGCCCTACCTTCACTGAAAATGTCAACCATATGGTGGATCGCGCGTTTAAGGCGCTCGACACCGATCCAGGAATAGCCAATGCTATTAAATCCTGCGATGCCGTACTTCAGGTCCAGTTTCCTGTCACCATTAAGAATAAAATTGAAGTTTTCACGGGTTGGCGGGCTACGCATAGTTCACATCGCTTACCGGCAAAAGGGGGAATACGATATGCGCAAATCGTAAACCAGGATGAAGTGGAAGCACTGGCAGCTCTTATGACCTATAAATGCGCCATTGTCGATGTCCCTTTTGGTGGATCAAAAGGTGGATTATTAATTAACCCACGGGATTACAGCCGGGAAGAAATGCAACTAATTACCCGACGCTTCACACGCGAATTGGTGCGCAAAGGATTTCTAAGTCCGGCGACTAATGTCCCGGCACCGGATGTAGGTACCGGTGAAAGGGAAATGGCCTGGATTATGGATACCTACAAACAACTTCGTCCTGAAGACATCGATTACCAGGGCTGTGTTACCGGTAAACCAGTACAACATGGCGGTATTCAAGGTCGCACAGAGGCAACGGGGCGAGGTGTTGTTTATGCCTTGCGTGAGTTTTTCCGGCATCCTGCTGATCTGAAGGCAGCTAACATCAAAGGTGGGCTGGGTGATATGCGTATCGTCATTCAGGGGCTGGGTAATGTGGGTTATCATGCGGCAAAATTATTGCATGAAGAAGATAATGCAAAGATTGTTGCAATCATTGAACGAGATGGTGCCCTAATTAATGACGACGGATTAAACATAGAACATGTCCGACAATACATGGACGAAAACGATGGGAATGTTCATGGTTTTCCTGATGCCACCTACTCTAAAGAGGGTCTGAAAGCACTGGAGTTAAATTGTGATATTTTGATTCCCGCTGCACTTGAGTCTCAGATCACGGCGAGCAACTCCAAAAATATTAAAGCCAAGCTTGTCTGTGAAGCGGCGAATGGACCTGTAACTTTTGAAGCAGATAAAATACTCAATAAACGTGGTGTCATGATTTTACCTGATGCTTATGTCAATGCAGGTGGTGTTACCGTGTCTTATTTTGAATGGATACGTAATCTTTCTCACATCCGTTTTGGTCGTTTGGAACGACGTTATGATGAAATGCGTGGTCGTCATGTGATCAGTGCGATTGAATCAATGACTGGCAATGATGTCCCGGACTGGCTTGAAGCAGAGATTGTACGCGGTGCTGACGAACTGGATCTGGTACGTTCTGGCCTCGATGACACCATGCGACTTGCCTACCAACAGATCAGCGAAGCCAAGGAATCTAATAAGAAGATAAAAGATTTTCGCACAGCTGCCTATGTGGTTGCAGTCTCCAAGATCTCGCGTTCTTACCTTGATATTGGCGTGTATTAGATAGAGTGACTTATTTTTCGTATCCCATATGATGTGAGAATAAAGGTAACCATAAGTTCGCTATACTGATTTATTATCAACAAAATACGTTTCACGAGCTAGTACTCCGTCCAGCTGATATTGCCGGATTCAGTTAGCTTGTCAATGCACCGTGAATCATTCTACAAGGAATGGCACATCGTTCATGGCAAGGCGTGCCTCGCCGACAATGGCCGCTCCCTTGTCAAGAGGGTCAACGCAGTCCATGGGCATTGACAAGCTAACCCACAGGGCGTCGCCGTGGCATCCCGCAGCCGTGTTGCAGCGCTTGGGGAAGGGAACAACCATTCCCGGCGCACTGCACCTAGCTACGAAATACCACGGCAACGCTGAAATCGACAATATCAGCTGGACGGAGTACTAGCCTTCCATTTTATAGAACAGCCCATCCCTGTCTTCTGATCCTCAGGCCCTTTGCCCG
>CAYRXP010000097.1:4058-6717 GCA_964428145.1 uncultured Enterobacteriaceae bacterium | reverse complement strand
AAGATGAAACTGCGTAAACTCTTCCAGCTCCCAAGCTAGTCCGGTAAGCTTATCCTCAAATTCAGGTGCAATCACATAGGTATAAGCAGGCACGTGCTTATGATTAGCCAAACTCACCATCACTTCCTTGCGGTAGTATATATAAGACTCAAATACATTAAGTCGTTGTAGGATTACTTTATCGACATTCTTATAAAGAATCCCTTCGACTGATTGATTTTCGGTTTCGATAATACCTGGAAAGACATGACCTTTGACTTTATATCTCGCATAGCTATGTAAAATGGCTTTATCAGATTCAAAAGTTTGACCTGTGACTGCTTGCATTACAGAGGGAACTAACAAGGTACCATAGACAAAAACCTTACTCATCAAAACTATTTATATAGACTATAGAACACTAACTACTTTCTTATTATGTGGTTCTGCAAATACCAGATCATGGGAATCTTTAAATTCGTCAATGCGCCGCAGCTGATGTGACTTTACACACCATTCAATTCTGTCATCCACTGTCGGGTAGCCAGGAACACGTATTTTATATGCCAGACATGTTTCGGAATCCGCAGGATTAGTGAGGCTATAAAGCATCCGTCTTTTGAGATTGCCAGTCACCTCGGCTATCAAACCATTCAATGCAATCCTATTAAGGTGTTGCAAAATACCCATCTCACCAACTTGTAGTAGTTTTTCACTCAATATTTAAACTCCTTATTAATCGGTACTATTTATTATTAATAATTATGTACCAATAAATCATATTTTCAAGATGACATGCATGAACTTCGATCCCCCCTTGTGGGGCATACCTTAATGTAGAGGTTGCAGGAGCAAAGGGACTACCCTGATGCCTTGATTAGGATTTAGAATCTAACGCTTTTCGTTCCCGACTACCATATTTTAGCTTGGTGTATCGCAAATACTTGATTCATCAGATATGATGTTTTTTCTCTTTAAAAAACTTTTGGGATTTGACATGGCTCTAGCTATCACCCTACATCTTCTTGCTGCCGTCATTTGGATCGGTGGAATGTTCTTTGCGTACATAGCATTACGACCAGTTGCAGAAAACTTACTTGAACCTCCCGTTCGACTGGCGCTGTGGTCAGGCGTATTTAAACGCTTTTTCCCCTGGGTATGGCTATCGATCATTATATTGCTCAGTTCGGGATTTTGGATGATTTTCGCTGAACTGGGAGGCATGGCAAATATTGGGATTCATGTACATATCATGCTAGTACTTGGCATCTTGATGATGTTGCTATTTATGCACATCTACTTCGGTCCATTTCGCCGTTTACAACATGCAGTTATAGAGAGCAACTGGGAAACTGGCGGAGAAAAACTTAATCAAATTCGTGTATTGGTTAAAACCAATTTAATACTCGGTTTATTGGTCGTTATCATTGCAACTGCCGGGCGTTATTGGTTTTAAAATGGAGATTGAACCTAGATCTACCCCCACTATTTCGTATAGTATTTCACACCTATTTAGCTGGATCGTAAGGCGTGATGAACGAAACTTCACTTTCTATAAAAAATGCCCTATTAACAACAATTGTGCTGGGGCTCGCCGCCTGTTCACAGGAAACACCACAGATATTGGTAACGATCGCGGACGCCCGGGCCAACAAAGCGCAGCATATAGACCTCGGTGAACCCGGCGACTCTGTTGGTGACATCCTGACCTTCGATCAGCCGTTACTGGATGAAGACATGAAACAAGTCGGCAATAACAGCGGCAAATGCATACGTACCCTTGTCGAACACAGCTTCCAGTGCCAATGGACACTGACATTCGAAAACGGAAGCATCCAGGTCGCTGGACGCGAGTTTGATCAGGGAACCTCAACCCTCAGTATCGTCGGTGGCACAGGTAAATATTCAGGGATTACCGGTGAAATGGAATCTACCAATAATAACGATGGCACCTTTACGCAAACATTGCGTTACTGGATTAGACGATAAGGAATGACCCAGTGTGCGGACCACGGTTAACGCATCAATTGTACCTCTAAAACGTGGTCTACCCCTTGATTTTAGCCCTGATGTTCGATGCTCACTTGGCTTTTAGCACTCGGGCTGCACGATTGTAGACCTTTGGTTTGACCCACAGGATCATCCCATAGCGACCCACGCCGGCTGCCACAGCATCTGCCGCTGTTACGTTAATTTTTTCATCAGCCAGCTTCTTAAATATCTTGTGAATTGCCCCTATCTGATCATTGCCCTGCACCAAAAATGCTTTTTTGGTATTACTCAGACGCCAACTGAACTTCTTGGCAAGACGCTTTATAGCAGCGGTATCACCTGAGACAAAATCAACCTGTGATTTTCCTGCTTTAGTGGGAAACCCACTAAAGGCGTACATATCTATGCCTGCCTCCTTAATCACTCTTAGCACTTTTTCCCCCTGCCCCGCTCGACTTGAAACTGTCATTTTACAATAATTAACCTTGCGAACTCGATATGCCATAAGATTTCCCCTTTTAATAAATAAGTAATTATCAAATAGAGTTTAGTGCATAATTATCCATTATGATTCCTATCGTCCTCCTATTCTCCTGCCTTTATAATAATTAGATGATTCCTATCGTCCTCCTATTCTCCTGCCTTTATAATAATTAGATGATTCCTATCGTCCTCCTATTCTCCTGCC
>CAYRXP010000097.1:0-3958 GCA_964428145.1 uncultured Enterobacteriaceae bacterium | reverse complement strand
TTCTCCTGCCTTTATAATAATTAGATGATTCCTATCGTCCTCCTATTCTCCTGCCTTTATAATAATTAGATGAAGCTTGGTTTAATCAGTGATGTTCATGCAACAGTTGAGCCTCTCAGAGAAGCATTAACACTATTTCGACAAAACCATGTCGATACTACTATCTGTGTCGGAGACATCGCGGGATATGGGGAAGAACTTGATCAAACGGTCGAGGTATTGATTAAAAGTAAATGCCAGACAATCTCGGGTAATCATGATATCTGGTATCTCAGCGCATCTGTTCCTGAAGAAAAAAAGTGGATAAAAGAATTTTTTTCAACATTACCTGCAACCCTGGACTTTTCTGCAGAAGGAAAGCAGATCCACATCGTCCATGCCAGCCCGCCAGACTCGAATATGAAGGGGATTAAATTATTGGATGAACATGGAGAGATCATGCCCGATCGAAAAGCACAATGGAGTAAAAACCTGGAGAAATTTGATTATGATGTATTAATCGTGGGTCATACCCATCAGGTATTTGCAGAAAGGCTGGGGAATATCCTGATAATCAATCCAGGAAGTACAAAATTTAATCATACCTGTGCAATATTGACACTACCGGAACTGACAGTTCAAGTGTTTCCTTTATCAAACAAAGAACCATTAAAAACCTGGAATTGGAGTCAAATGGAACAGATGTATGAAAACGATTAAATACTGAAGTATTTTTCGGCTTGTGACATTTAATAATGCTATGCCAACCACCAATTCAATTGTCGGGCGTCCCAAACAACAACTCACACTCTATGATTCCCTGTCCATTATTATCGGCATTGTTATCGGTGCCGGCATCTATGAAACAACACCCCTGATTGCGAAATCGCTTGCACAGCCCGTTTGGTTGATCGGTATCTGGATAGTCGGTGGCATCATTTCCCTGGTTGGGGCACTGTGTTATGCGGAGCTCTCTACCACCTATCCGGAAGAGGGCGGTGATTATATATTTCTGACACGTGCCTATGGCAGAAAGACGGGTTTCCTGTTTGCCTGGGCCGGCTTCTGGTTGGTTAAACCAGCAAATATTGGCGCGATTGCATTTATCTTTGCACGCTATGCTCAACAGATATTGCCGCTGCAACTGGATGGAAACGAATTTATTGCCTATGCCGTCGCAGCCATTGTGCTATTGACAATTCTTAATATTAACGGTGTGCAGACTGGGAAATGGACCCAGAACATGCTGACCCTGGTCAAGGTTCTGGGATTATTAATGATCATTGTGATTGGTTTATTGTTCGTGATGCCCGTCAACGAAACGACCGGACAGGGAAGCACACCTCAGGATACTGATATCTACCTGGCCATGATCCTGGTGCTGTTTACCTATGGTGGCTGGAGCAATATTTCCTATGTCGCTGCTGAGGTAGTAGAACCACAAAAAAATATCCTGCGCTCACTCATCATTAGTATCTGCCTTGTCACCTTAATATATGTCGCGATTAATTTTACATTTCTACATGTACTTGGAATACATGGCATGATGAATAGTCAATCGATTGCAAGTGACGTCGTTCGTCTCTCCTTCGGTGAGGCGGGGGCCATGGCAATCAGTTTTTTAGTCTGTATTACCTGTCTTGGCAATATTAATGGAATGATCTTCACCAACGCCCGAGTTTATTATGCCATGGGACGGGAGCATCAACTTTATTCATGGCTCGGACACTGGAGCCGGCAACTGGATTCACCTGTACGGGCATTAACTTTACAAGCCATCATTACATTGGCCCTGGTTATTTTAATGGGTGGCAGTGAGAATGCCTTTGAACGACTGGTAATATTCAGTGCGCCAGTGCACTGGTTCTTCTTTTTGATGGTGGGTATCGCGTTATTTATCTTACGACGTAACCAAACGGTAACGAAAGGAAGTTACAAGGTGCCTTTCTACCCATGGCTACCTATCGTGTTTTGTTTTTCAACAGGTTTTTTATTATTTGCAAGTTTGTCCTATGCCTACAGCCAACGTCACCCCGAAGCTTACGTAATCATTGCCGTCATGTTAATTGGTATCGCAGCCAGCCTGTATGATCCGCCACAGAGGGGAAATAAATGACTGCGACTTCCTGGATTTAATTTAAACTAAAGAACCACGATTAATAAGGTGTAAGGGTGAAATATCAACAGACCTGAACAATGGATAGACACTGATATAGTCATTTTCTTGTAACAGATAATCAAAACCCACCGCCTCGCCATTTACAAGGATCAGATCAATCTCTGAAGACGGCACTCCGATTGAATCAACTAAACTATTAAATGTGGTTTGACCCCTGTGTTCAGCAAAAAACGACCCCCACCGTCTTGATAAAGGCAGATAATCATTCAACTCACCGTAGAACCGTATAGTTAGATTAGCCATAGGTGCCCAGTTTATTCGGCAGCATCCCACTGGGTGAGGGTGTGTTAAGCCATTATTACGAATTAATAATGTCCCTGTCTGATTACTGACAGTTTAGTCAAAATTAAGAGGCGCTGCTCTCATAAGCTGTGTAAGCCTGCGAATGAGTAATAGAAATATAGTTAACATTTTGCTCATCATTCTTTCGTAGACAGATTTAATAAGGGCTTGAACATATCCAGTGGAATTGGAAAAGCAATGGTTGAATTTTTTTCACCTGCGATATCAGATAACGTTTGCAGATAGCGTAATTGTATACTTTGAGGATTTTTTGACAATATATCAGCAGCCTGCAACAGTTTTCCCGAAGCCTGTAATTCACCCTCAGCATGAATAACCTTGGCACGTCGCTCACGCTCGGCCTCAGCCTGTTTCGCAATAGCACGTACCATACTTTCATCGATATCAACATGTTTAATTTCAACATTAGCGACTTTAATGCCCCAGGCATCAGTTTGTTTATCCAGTATCACCTGGATATCTTTATTCAGCTTATCCCGCTCGGCCAGTATTTCATCTAATTCATGTTGCCCCAGGACAGAACGTAATGTTGTCTGAGCTAATTGACTTGTGGCAACAAGAAAATTTTCTACTTGAATAATGGCCCGTTCCGGATCCATGACGCGAAAATAAACTACCGCATTGACCTTGACCGAGACATTATCCCGTGAAATCACATCCTGGCTAGGGACATCCAATACCACCGTTCGTAATTGGACACGCTCAATTTGTTGTACAAAAGGAATGATGATGATGAGACCCGGTCCCTTGACCGAAGTGAATCGACCAAACGTAAATACCACAGCGCGTTCATACTCACGCATGACCTTGAAGATCATCGGCAAAATAATAATTATGCCGATAATGATATAAAATATAGTGTTCATGTCGCACCCTCCTTTACAGGTTCAACGCTTAAAATCAATCCGTCTATCGCAACAACTCTAACTTGATCACCGCTTCTAAATGGTGATTGTGACTGCACTTGCCAGGTCTCACCATGAATATGGATACGGCCTGACTCTTCAAAATCTTCCAGTACCTGACCGATACTGCCAAGCATCTCGTCCACACCGGAAACTACCGGTTTATTATGTGCTGCGAACACCATCCTGAGTACGATCAGGAAAAAGATCGAACTCACAGTAGAGACCGCAACGATGATCGGGATCGCAACCTGGATCTCACTCCCCTCGGTATCGAACAAGATCACGGACCCCATAACAAAGGCAATGATCCCACCGATCCCCAACGCGCCGAAACTAGGCGCAAATAATTCCGCTATCATAAATATAATACCAAGGATCATTAGAGCCAAACCGGCATAATTGACTGGTAAGACCTGCAATGCATATAAGGCTAACAACATACAAATCCCACCAATGACACCGGGTAACACATAACCGGGATTGGCCAATTCAAAAAATAAACCGTAGATACCGAGCAACATGAGGATATAGGCACTATTCGGATTGGTAATAACCGAAAGCAATTCATTGCGCCAGTCCGGCTCAATAG
>CAYRXP010000096.1:0-6855 GCA_964428145.1 uncultured Enterobacteriaceae bacterium | reverse complement strand
ATATCGATGGTAATTATGTAGTCAATCCATCGTCTGATCAGTTGCTAGATTCAGTACTCAATCTGGTTGTCGCAGGAACCAGTACCTCAGTATTAATGGTTGAGTCTGAGGCCAGACAATTATCAGAAGAAGTCATGCTGGGTGCAGTGATGTTTGGGCATGAGCAGTTTAAGGTCGCTATAGAAAATATTACGGCTCTGGCAGAAGATGTAGGTGTCGTTGCATGGGATTGGCAGCCAGAAGTAAAAGATCAAGCATTGGCTGATGAAGTGGCCAGTCGTTCAGCAGATCTGTTACGTGAAGCCTATGCCATCACAGATAAACTTAATCGTAAGGATCGTATCAGCGAAATTCGTAATGAAGTTGTAGAAGTGATAACCGCGGGAGAAGACCCGAAATGGTCAGCATCCGAAATCAACAATGAGATTAGTAATCTTGAAAGCCACATCGTTCGTAGTAGTATTCTAGCTGGTGAGAATCGTATTGATGGGCGTGATACAAAAACTATCAGAAATATCAGTACGGAAGTTGGCATTTTACCAAGAGCACACGGCTCAGCACTATTCACGCGTGGGGAAACACAAGCGATTGTCACTGTTACACTGGGAACAGAACGTGACTCACAAATCATTGATGCGATTGAGGGCTCCTACAAAGAACCTTTCATGTTGCATTACAATTTCCCTCCTTATTGCGTCGGTGAAACGGGCCGCGTTGGAACGCCAAAACGTCGTGAAATTGGACATGGTCGTTTAGCAAAGCGTGGCATTCTAGGCGTAATGCCAGATATGGCCGAATATCCTTATGCCATTCGGGTGGTTGCAGAAATTACAGAATCAAATGGTTCAAGTTCTATGGCCAGTGTCTGTGGAACCAGTCTTGCGTTAATGGACGCGGGCGTTGCGATTACAGCACCAGTTGCTGGTATTGCCATGGGTCTGATTAAGGAAGATGACAAGTTTGTCGTGCTTTCAGATATCCTCGGTGATGAAGATCATCTTGGTGATATGGACTTTAAAGTCGCGGGGACTGATAACGGTATTACTGCTTTGCAGATGGATATCAAAATCGACGGTATCACCAAGGAAATTATGGAAGTGGCATTAGCCCAGGCGAAAGAAGGCCGTATTCATATTCTCGGAGAAATGGCCGCGACAATTTCCAGCTCCCGTGAGGAAATGTCTGAATTTGCGCCCAGAATTACCGTCATCAAAATCCATCCTGACAAGATTCGTGATGTGATTGGTAAGGGTGGCACGACCATTCGTGCCATTACAGAGGAAACAGGTGCGACGATCAATATCGATGATGATGGTACGGTAAAGATTGCTGCCGTTGACAAGGCAGCCGGTGAGGCTGCATTACTCAGAATCGAACAGATAACTGCGGATATCGAAGTTGGTAAAATCTATGAAGGCAAAGTCGCTAAGCTAATGGATTTTGGTGCCTTCGTGAATATCCTGCCGGGCAAAGATGGTTTGGTACATATATCGCAAATATGCGAAGAGCGCGTTGAGAATGTCAGTGATAAATTAAGAGAAGGTGAATTTGTCAAAGTCAAAGTACTTGAAATCGATAAACAAGGCCGCGTTCGCTTAAGTATGAAAGCAGTCAATGAGGCGGAAATACAAGAAGTCTGATTGTTAAATCAAGTATCGATGAAAAAAAAGGGCTATTTAGCCCTTTTTTTGTACCTACAGATCAGATAGTGGCTTGAATGTTGACCCGTTCTTCGCTTAATACCGTTAGTATCAAATAGCACAGATGTTATATACCCAAACTACTTGGAAATGCAGAACCCTGCATTTCCAAGTAGTTTGGGTATAGACTTCATCGCCATGATGGAAGATGCCAGCGATGAAGAATTGATGCTTGGCTACCAACAAGGCAATGTAACCGCCTTTGAGGTTCTGTATGAACGACACAAGGGGGGCGTGTTTCGTTATTTACTGGCTAAATGTCATCAGCAAGCGATTGCCGAAGAACTGTTTCAGGATGTCTGGATGAAACTGATTGTCGCACGTGACCGATATGAAGTACGGGCTAAATTCACCACCTACCTATATCAACTCGCACACAATCATTTCATTGATTATTACCGAAAGACGCGCACTGATGTTTTTCTACAAAATGATCAAGATGAAGATATTGAACAAATGACATCATATGATCAGAAACAACCGGATGAACAACTGGAGATGCAGCAGCAAATAGAAACGCTCTCAGCGTTAGTTGACGGTTTGCCCGATGAACAGCGAGAAGCTTTTATGTTAAGGGAAGAGGCAGGGTTAACGGTGGCTGAGATTGCAAAAGTGACAGGAGTAAATACAGAAGCGGCTAAGAGCCGATTGCGATACGCAGTGAAAAAATTACGTGCGGGTTTTAAAAATAATGGCTAAGAAACCGGAAGACAACAAACAAGACGATCAGATGTTTAAGGATTATCTACAGGGTGGTTCCGCCCTGTCCGAGGCCTATCGCGCTGAAGAAAAAGCACGACCACCAGCACATCTCGATAAAGCCATTCTCACAGCTGCGAATGAAGCAGTCAGATCAGAACAATCTTCAAAGGTGGCATACAGCCCTTTTGCTAGGAACTGGTATGTGCCCGCCTCGATGGCAGCCGTACTGATGTTATGTGTTGGGCTGGTATTTACCATCTACAAGGATAGTGGTCAGATAATATTAACGGCACCGAAGAGTGAATATGATTTTGATGCCCAGGTAGCACCGATGAAATCTGATGAATCAGGAGAAAAAAATAGACAATATAAATACACAGAGGAAATAGCTGAGGAAGGAGAAATGTCTATGGATTTGATATCGGAAGAAAACAGACCTGCTCCATCATCAATCGATGCATTCGATATGGAAGAATCAGATATTCTGCTGAAGCCTGCAAGTAAGCAACCCTTACGAGAAAAAATGGTAGGGAGAGATGATGTCTCAGCACCTGCAATGGCCTCTGATATGGCATCAGAAATAGAATCTAAAAAGTATGTGCCTAAATACAAGATATCTGATTCCGATCATCTGCCAGATAGACAAAATATCTCAGAAAGTTTACGAGCTGTGGATGTTAAAAAACAAATACAAGGGGATGCAAACGAACTGAATAATAAATTAGGTGAAATGGAGTTGAAGGCCAATGAAGAGGAAGCAGATACAGGTACAGGCGCAACTTCAGTTCAGGATTCACGATATAGGCGGGCATTGGATGGTTTGCAAAGACGGGATGAGTCATTGAAAGAAGAATCATTGAAAAAAGAATTTCTGGATGATGATAAGGCCGCTACGGGATATGCAGTACCAGAAAAAGTGTCTTCAGGAAAATCCATTGGTGATGAAATGATGACACCAGATCAGTGGCTGGAACAGATTAACGAGATGTGGTTATCAGGGGATCACCTAGCGGCCGATGAAAGTCTCAAACGATTCTTTAATGTCTTTCCGGAGTATCCGATTGAGAAAATAAAATTAATTTTAGATCCACAAATTGATTTTATGAAATATATAGACATCTTGAGGTGAATCGTTGGCTAATGATTGTAATTTTAAAGATTTAAAACCAAATCGCTGAGTATATTCTAGGATACATAACTGCATCGAACAAATGTTATTCATATGCTTGAATTTGTAGAATGAAAATAATTCTTAATTTTTAAGCCAATTGTCTTCCAATTGCTTGTTCGTCAATGGTTTGCTGAAATAATAACCTTGTAAAATATCACAACCATTTTCAGTTAAAAAATCTACCTGCTCTTTAGTTTCAACCCCTTCAGCAACAACTCTAATATTGAGATTATGGGCCAGAGTAATGGTTGATTTTACTATTGCATTGAATTTGCTATTTTTTGGACATTTCATAATAAAAGCGCGATCAATTTTTAGTGTATCCACAGAGAGATCAGCTAGATAACGTAATGAGCTGTAGCCCGTACCGTAATCATCAATGGCAATATTCAAACCAAGTTTTCTTAGTGAACTAAACATTGATATCGCTTGCAATGGTTCATTCATTATAGCTGATTCAGTTAATTCTAATTCGACATTGCTCATTCGTAGTCCGGTTGATCCCACAATATTTTTTATATTTTCAACCATGTCTTTTTGAGCCAACTGGTTTGCTGAAAAATTTATTGTGATTCTAGGTGATGGATCCAGATTTGCTTTATTCCATATTTTTGCTTGCTTACAGGCATTTTCCAAAATCCAGTTCCCGATAGAGATAATCAGGCCACATTCTTCTGCAATTGCAATAAACTTATTTGGTAATAATAATCCCTGCCTTGGATGTTGCCATCGAATTAGTGTTTCTATAGCAACAACTTTTCCTGTTTTTGCTTCAATCAAGGGTTGGTAATGAAGTCGGAATTCATTTCTTTCAATTGCATAACCTAAATCAGCTTCAAACCGGGTACGCTCTACTACCTTTCTTTGCATATCTTCAGCAAAAAATTGATAGTTGTTTCTTCCCTTCTTTTTAGCTTCATACATTGCGGTATCTGCCGCCTTGAATAAGGTCTCTGCTTCACCTTGTAACTCAGGGTAAATTACAATTCCTATACTCGCTCTCGCCAGAATAGTGTGTTCATCCAAAACATGAGGTGGGTTCATCACATCGAGAATTTTCTGTGCTATATGTGCCGCATCATTTTCACCATGTATGTGTTCCAGAATGACAGCAAATTCATCGCCGCCAAAACGGGCGGCTAAATCACCAGTACGGATACAGGATTTAAGACGTTCTGAAAAACTTAGAAGAACCTGATCACCGATTATATGACCAAGGCTGTCATTAATATTTTTGAAGTTATCAAGATCCATAAATAGTAAACCGAGGTTGTAGCCATGACGATCGGCTCGCGATAATGCACCTGACAATACATCAAGGAATAATGTTCGATTGGCTAAACCTGTGAGTGCATCATATTTGGCCATCTTGACCAATTGCGCTTGAACATGTTTATGTTTTATTGAATAGCGAATCGATCTGTCTAAAATTTCGCCATTTAAGTCACCTTTAACAAGATAGTCAGAGGCACCTGCATCAAGGGCATGGAGATCAAGATCCGGATCTTCTCGAACGGTTAACATGATAACAGGTAACTTGCTACTACTGACTAATGCTTCATTAAGTAAATCCACACCATCTTTAGCGCCCAATCCATAATCAAGCAAACAAACATCATGGTATCCTTTTTGTATCTGCTCTAAACCCGATTCATATGAATCACACCAATCTAAAGTAAATGAAGTTCTCTGTATATCTTCCAATAAGGCACTTACCAGAATTTCACTTTCATCATCATCATCGATTAATAAAACTCGAATGCAATTACGATCAGAATCGGAATGATTTGATGTAATCATTTTTATGTTTTATCGGGTAATTCAACTATTTCGAACCAGTAAATACCAGTTTGTTTTATTACTTCAACAAGACCCTGGAATGTAACTGGTTTAGTAATGAATGAATTAACACCATATTCATAAGTCTTGATAATGTCCTCTTCGGCACTGGAGGTAGTTAATACGACAACAGGAATACTACGTAATTCAGGATCGGACTTAATCTCTTTTAATGCCTCGCGACCATCCATAAGTGGCATATTCAAATCAAGTAATATTAAACCCGGTTTTGGCGAAGTTGATGGATCAGAGTAATCTCCCTGATGTCGTAAATATTTCAATAACTCGAGGCCATCTTTCACAAAAAGAAATTGATTCTTCAATCGACTTAATTCAAATGCATCACGTGTCATTAATAGATCATCTTCATCATCATCGGCCATTAAAATTACGACTTTGTCTTTACTAGCCATTGTTGTTGTCCTCTTTCAATTTTGATGTAGTGGTAGTTGAAGTATAAATTCGGATCCTTTTCCTTCTGAACTCTTTGCAGTAATGTTTCCCTTATGTCGTTCAACAATTTTCTTACAAATAGCCAAGCCAATTCCTGTCCCTTCATACTCATTTCTGCCATGAAGGCGCTGAAATGGCTCAAATATCCTATCAACGTAAATTTCATTAAAACCAATTCCATTATCTCTGAAATTTAATTCCACCATTTCTACTTGCTTACGGTGTGGATTAGTAATATCAGAAGCTTTTATAGTCCGACTACTGATATTAATAACAGGTGGCTCATCTTTACGATGATATTTAAGTCCATTATTAATAATGTTTAACATTAACTGTCTGATTTGCGATGGATCTGCATCAATAACCGGTAATTCATCAACATTTACCTTGCCCTGGGTATCTTTTAATAGAACCTCAAGATCCGAGATGACCCCTTTAACTTCTTTATCCAGTTCGACCTTGACAAAAGGTTTTACTCGACTTGAAACGCGTGAAAATGTTAGTAAGTCGTCAATTAATACTCGCATCCTCGATGCTGCTTTGTCCATTCGGTTGATATAATCAAGCGCCTGTAAGGGAACATCATCACCAAAACGAGTCTTAATTAATTCACCAAAAGACTGTATTTTGCGTAGTGGTTCCTGTAGATCATGAGAGGCGACGTAGGCAAACTGTTGCAGATCCTTGTTTTTCTCACGTAGTTGTTGATTTGCAAGAAGTATGGCTTCTTTTCGTTCGGTTATATCGATACAAGTACCTACAAAACCTGCATGCGATTTATCTTCAGCAAAATAGGGATTTACAAATTCATGAACCCAGCGAGATTTGCCATCGTACCGTAGCAGGCGGTACTCATGTTCAAACGGCGTTCCGGCTTTAAAATTATTGCTATATATCTCCAGGCATGAAGCAAGGTCATCGGGATGAATTTCACTACCATCCCACTCATGATCTATTTCATCGTCAAATGTCCTGCCAGTAAATTCTAAC
>CAYRXP010000095.1:0-6939 GCA_964428145.1 uncultured Enterobacteriaceae bacterium | reverse complement strand
ATTTCAACTTCGGTTACAGCACAACCAGGCATTGAAGATAGCAATACACGACGAAGTGCATTACCTAGTGTATGGCCAAAGCCTTTATCAAGCGGTTCGATTGTAATCTTCGCGCTGAATTCACTGACGGGCTCGACATCAACCCGACGTGGTTTCAAAATTTCACTAAATGCTGCCGACATAATATGTTCCTATCCTTTCATTCAACTACTTGGAATAAAGCTCAACTACAAGCTGTTCATTTATATCCGGTGGTAATTCACTTCGCTCCGGTACCGATTTAAAAGTTCCTTCCATCTTTTTGGTGTCTACATCCAACCACTCAGGAAAACCTATTTGTTCCGCAATTGTCAGAGAATCCTGAATTCGAACCTGCTTCTTACTCTTCTCACGAATGGAAATAATATCTGAAGAATCCACCTGATATGAAGGAATATTAACGCCATTGCCATTTACCAATATTGATTTATGGCTAACCAACTGACGTGCTTCATTTCGAGTTACGCCAAAACCCATCCTGTAAACAACGTTATCAAGACGACATTCCAGAATACTCAACAGATTTTCACCCGTAGAACCTTTGCGTCTTGCTGCTTCTTTATAATAAGAACGGAATTGTTTTTCCAGGATGCCATAGATACGACGAAGTTTTTGTTTTTCTCTCAACTGCACTGCGTAATCTGATAGCCGTCTCTGACGTGTCCCAGTGTCACCTGGAATTTTGTCTATCTTACATTTAGAATCAATTGGCCTGGCTCTGCTTTTCAAGAACAGATCAGTTCCCTCACGCCTGCTTAATTTACATTTCGGACCTAGATAACGTGCCATACTTTTACTCCATCCGCCTTATACACGACGTTTCTTTGGTGGACGACATCCATTATGTGGAACCGGCGTCACATCAGTTATATTTGTAATCTTGAAACCGACAGTATTCAATGCCCGCACTGCAGATTCTCTGCCAGGTCCCGGCCCTTTAATAAATACTTCTATATTTTTCATGCCAAATTCCAGTGCCATTTCCCCTGCTTTTTGTGACGCAATCTGCGCCGCAAAGGGTGTGCTTTTACGTGAACCACGGAAGCCACTACCGCCAGCGGTTGCCCATGAAAGTGCGTTACCCTGACGATCAGTAATTGTGATGATTGTATTGTTAAATGAAGCGTGAATGTGGGCTATACCATCAACCACGGTCCTTTTAACTTTCTTTCGGCTCCTAGAGCTTGGATTTGCCATATATTTTTAACCTGTAACTAACTATTTTTTAATAAGTTTACGTGGACCTTTACGTGTCCTTGCGTTCGTTTTCGTTCTTTGACCCCTGAGAGGGAGACCACGACGATGACGAATCCCACGATAACAACCAAGATCCAATAATCGTTTAATATTCATTGAGACATCGCGCCTCAGATCACCTTCCAGTTCATACTTGGTTATTTCTGAACGGATCTTGTCGAGCTCGGCTTCAGTCAGCTCTCTGATTTTGGTATCTGCTTTAATCCCCGTTGCATCACATATATCGTGGGAACGTGTACGGCCAATTCCATAGACATAGGTCAATGCAATGTTCAAATGCTTGTTATCGGGTATATTTACACCAGCTATACGCGCCATTTATTTATTTCTCCAGTTACTCTCTTAACGCTAAATTAATCATTAACCTTGGCGCTGCTTATGTCTAGGATCAGTACATATAACCCTGACGACGCCTCTTCGGCGTACAATTTTGCAATTGCGACAGATTTTTTTAACGGATGCCCTTACTTTCATCTTTGTTCTCCAATCGAACCATTCCAGCTATCTCTTCCCGTGTTTCTTCAAATTCGCTTTCTTTAACAAGGAATCATATTGATGAGACATCAAATGAGCCTGTATCTGTGACATAAAGTCCATAACTACAACGACGATAATCAGCAGTGATGTCCCCCCGAAATAGAAAGGAACATTATATTTCACAATCAAAAACTCGGGTAACAAACAAACCGAAGTGATATAAACAGCACCTGCTAAGGTTAATTTAGTTAACACGTTATCCAGATATGCTGCTGTCTGTTCTCCAGGTCTCATCCCCGGTATAAAAGCACCGGATTTCTTCAAATTTTCGGCCGTTTCTTTTGGATCGAATACAATCGCTGTATAAAAGAAACAGAAAAATATAATGCCGGCCGCATACATCAAAACATAAATTGGCTGACCTGGTGACATCACGGTCGAGATATCCTGTAGCCACCTCAGCCCTTCACTCTGACCAAACCAACCAGCGATGGTGGATGGAAAAAGAATCAAACTGGAGGCAAATATCGGTGGAATCACACCAGCCATATTCAGTTTCAACGGCAAATGACTGGATTGACCAGCATATTGCTTGCGTCCAACTTGTTTCTTCGCATAGTTGATGGTTATTCTTCGTTGGCCTCTTTCAACAAAAACGACAAATCCAGTGACCACGATGGCTAATGCAAACAACGCGAATACGACCAACATATGTAATTCACCTGTTCTGGCCAATTCGGCAGTACCAGCAACCGCTGAGGGTAATCCTGCAACAATACCCGCAAAGATGATCATGGAAATACCATTACCAACTCCACGCTCAGTGATTTGTTCGCCCAGCCACATCAGAAACAAGGTTCCTGTGACGAGTGTAGCAATCGTTGTTATTTTGAATCCGATACCTGGATCCATGACCACGGCCAGACCAGCTGCTTGCTGACTTTCCAGCAAGGTTGCCACACCAAATGCCTGAAACGTTGCCAGGAAAACCGTTCCATATCGTGTGTACTGCGTAATTTTACGCCTGCCCCGCTCTCCCTCTTTTTTTAACTGTTTTAATCTTGGCTCCATCACAGTGAGCAGCTGCATAATAATAGAGGAAGAGATATAGGGCATAATGCCCAAAGCAATGACTGACAGTCTCTGCAAAGCGCCACCTGAAAACATATTGAACATGTCCAGTATGGTCCCGCTCTGCTGGTCAAACATTGCCGCCAGTGCATTCGGATTTATTCCTGGCACAGGAATAAATGAACACACTCTAAAAATAAACAAGGCACCCAAAAGAAAAAATAGTCGCTGACGCAACTCTTTAAGTTTTCCTAATCCGGCCAAACCTCCGGGAATTGCTAGGTTAGATGTTGCCATTTAGTCCTCTAGAATTTCTCCGCCGGCAGCTTCAATGGCAGCACGAGCACCTTTTGTCACACCCAATCCTTTTACAGAGACTGCTTTCTCAATTTTTCCTGAAGCGATAATTTTCGCTCGCTTGATATTTTTTGAGACCAGATTAGCCGCCAACAAAGCATTCAAATCAATGACTTCAGCATCGACACTCGCAAGTTCCTGCAAGCGTATCTCTGCTATCGTGGCTGATAATCGGGAATTAAATCCTATTTTTGGAAGACGACGTTGCAGCGGCATCTGCCCACCTTCAAATCCCACCTTGTGATAACCACCTTTTCTTGACTTCTGGCCTTTTTGACCACGACCACATGTCTTGCCAGAACCACAACCGATACCTCGACCTACACGTTTTGCTGCGGGCTTGGATCCTGCCTGTGGTTTTAATGTATTCAGTCGCATTTTTATGCTTCCTCAACGGCCAGTAGATAATTCACTTTTTTTATCATGCCACGATTTTCCGGTGTATCTTGGATCGTAACGGTATGTCCAATTCGGCGTAATCCCAGGCCCTTCACACATGCCTTGTGAGTGGCCTGGCGCCTATTGGTACTACGCTTTAAGGTGACACTTATCTGTTTCTTTTTTGCCATGTCTAACTCAGTATTTCTTCAACTGGTTTTCCACGTTTAGCAGCGATTGCATCCGGAGATGCGATCGATCTCAACGCATTGACAGTTGCGTGCACGACGTTTATCGGGTTTGTCGAACCATTCGACTTTGCCAACACATTATGCACACCCGCAACTTCAAAAACTGCACGCATAGGACCACCAGCAATAATTCCGGTACCCTCTGAAGCAGGCTGCATATACACCTTTGCCGCACCATGGGTCCCCGTAATTGCATAATGCAGAGTCCCATCATTCAAAGCGACTGGAGCCATGTTTTTACGTGCATTCTCCATCGCTTTCTGAATAGCAATCGGTACTTCTTTAGCCTTACCTCGGCCAAAACCAACCTTGCCATTACCATCACCAACAACGGTAAGTGCCGTAAAACCAAATTGTCTGCCGCCCTTAACTACCTTGGCGACGCGATTAACGTGAACCAGCTTTTCCAGCAGATCTTCGTTTCCTGTGATTGAATCAGTAACAGCCATTTATCAAACCTCTAGAATTCCAAACCTTGTTCACGTGCGGCATCAGCCAATGCCTTAACGCGTCCATGAAATTTAAATCCAGAACGGTCAAAAGCCACCTGTGTCACTCCTGCCTTTTTTGCACGTTCCGCCAATTTCTTACCCACAACAATGGCCGCATCAACATTACCACTATATTTGACATCACCCCTGATATCTTTATCTAATGTCGAAGCACTCGCCAGTACTTCAGAACCGTTTGCTGCGATGACCTGCGCATATACATGTTTCGGCGTTCTGTGGACACATAAACGACTCAAGCCCCCGATCCTGATGCGAGCTCGGGTACGTTTAGCACGTCTTAGTCTTGATTGTTTTTTACTTTTCATTATTTCTTGCTCTTTGATACTTAGCTCTTGTTACTTAGGTCTTTTTAGCTTCTTTACGGACAACATTTTCATCTGCATAACGAATACCTTTCCCCTTATATGGCTCTGGCGGACGATACGCCCTTATTTCTGCTGCCACTTGACCAACTTTTTGCTTGTCCATTCCTTTAACGACAATTTCTGTCTGACTTGGCGTTTCAACGGTAATTCCTTCAGGAATTTCAAATTTAACAGGGTGTGAAAAACCTAGGGTTAAATCCAGAATCTTACCCTGTACCTGTACACGATAACCCACGCCGATGATCGTCAATTTACGTTCAAAACCAACAGTGACACCAGTGACAATGTTTTGCAGCAATGCACGTGTAGTTCCCGCTAATGCATTCGCTGACTTAGAATCGTCATTTGCCGCCGTTTTTAACTGATTACCATCTTGCGTCACACTCACCAGAGGATGCAGATTGTGTTGCATTTCTCCTTTACTGCCTTTTATTGTGATGGTACTTTCGGCAATACTGAACTCAGTACCAGAAGGTAACTCAACAGGATTGTTTGCTACTCGTGACATTGTTTTAACCTATCAAGAAACAACACATAACACTTCGCCACCAATGCCCTGTGCTCGGGCGCTTCTGTCGGTCATCACACCTTTTGATGTGGAGACAATGGCGATACCCAAACCACCAATAACCTTTGGCAGTTCATTTTTAGATCGATATCTTCTTACACTTGGACGGCTAAAACGTTTCAGCATTTCGATTACAGGTCTGCCTTCAAAATACTTTAGTTCAATGGTCAACGTCTTCATGATGTCACCTTCCACTGCATATTCTGTGATGTAACCTTCTTCTTTAAGAATATTTGCCACAGAAACCTTGAGCTTGGATGAAGGCATACTTACAGTTGCTTTTGATCTGGCCAGATTATTTCTGATTCTTATCAACATATCGGCTAATGGATCTTGCATACTCATATCTATTTCTCCTACCAACTAGCCTTAACCAAACCTGGAACATCACCACGCATGGCTGCTTCACGCAGTTTGTTTCTAGAAAGCCCAAACTTACGGTAATAACCGTGTGGACGTCCGGTCAAACTACACCTGTTGCGTTGTCTCACTGGACTGGAGTCACGTGGCAACATGTTCAGCTTTTCTCTTGCTGCCCTTCGCTCTTCTTCACTGAGTGACATATTTTTAATCTGAGCCTTCAACTCTTCGCGTTTGGCTGCATATTTCTTGACCAGCTTTGTACGCTTTAGCTCACGATTAATCATTGAAACCTTCGCCATATCGACCTCAAATATTATTTACGTAATGGAAAATTGAACGCCGTCAATAATGCACGGCCTTCATCATCGGTTCTCGCGGTTGTCGTAATAGTTATATCCATGCCACGAAGTGTATCTATCTTGTCGTAATCAATTTCAGGAAAAATAATCTGTTCCTTAATACCGAGACTGTAATTACCACGCCCATCGAATGATTTCGCACTAAACCCACGAAAATCACGAATACGCGGAATGGAAATCGAAATGAGTCTATCTAGAAATTCGTACATCCGCTCTCTGCGTAAAGTCACCTTACACCCGACTGGCCAACCTTCACGAACCTTAAAATTTGCGACAGATTTTCTGGCAAGATTTACCACAGGTTTCTGTCCCGCAATTTTTGCCATATCACTGACTGCATGTTCAATGATCTTTTTATCAGCGATTGCTTCACCCAGCCCCATATTCAGTGTCACCTTTGTTATACGAGGAACCTGCATCACTGATTTATAAGCAAACTGATCAGTCAGTTGCTTAATTACTTTTTCTTTATAAAATTCTTCTAGTCTAACCATTATATTTCCGCCCTCAGACATCTACGACTTCGTCGTTAGACTTGAAAAAACGCACCTTTTGTCCATCTTTCAACGTTTTGAATCCGACCCGATCTGCCTTTCCCGATACTGGATTCCAGATAGCTACATTTGATATATGTAATGGCATTTCTTTTTCAACAATCCCGCCCGGTGTTCCTTGCATTGGATTCCCTTTGGTATGACGTTTCACCATATTTATATTTTCGACAATGACCTTTTCCAGTTCTTGCATCACTTTCAATACAACACCACGTTTGCCTTTGTCCTTTCCGGCCAGGACAACTACCTCATCACCTTTACTAAGCTTACGCATTTTCTATAAAACCTCGGGTGCTAAAGACACAATCTTCATAAATTCAGCACCTCTTAATTCACGTGTCACCGGACCAAAAATTCGAGTACCTATAGGCTGACGCTGGCTGTCCAG
>CAYRXP010000094.1:0-7088 GCA_964428145.1 uncultured Enterobacteriaceae bacterium | reverse complement strand
TAAAGACAGAAACCAAAAGATATTAATAGGCCTTATATTGGCTATTATTGCTGGACTTATTATTGCTGGATTAAGTAAATTATTTTTTTAAATTAATTTTTGTTCAGCAGGATAGTAATTTTCGATGGAGCAGATATATTACTCCCATATCCTACTTCTCCCTTCTCGAAAATGTGTACCTCAAGGGCTCTTTTCAGTACCCGCTTAACGAGTGTTCCTTTCAATACCCCCTTGAGGGGTACAGGCTTCGCGCTTCCAGACATTCTTTCGGTCTCCGTTCCAGACCACCTCTTTCCATGGAGTCGTCCCCCCGAATTGGGTAAATTTAATTGTTCTACGCCTAACAACTCCGCTGAGAGCTACGACCGCCTCACAATCGCCATTGACTCATATGATTCAACTATACTTAACTGAACTGGTGTAGAAAAGAGGAACGTTTGCTCAAATGATAGAAGGAATTTTCCTTGATATAAGTGGTGTATTGCTCGATGGCGCAGAGTTATTGCCGAATGCAGATCAAGCCATCAACTATATCGAAGCAAAAAACCTGCCTTATCGTCTTATAACCAATACCTCGCAACAACCTCGTTTCAATATTGTTAAACAATTGCAACAAGCAGGAATTAATGTCGTAGAAGAGCATATCTATACTGCTCCTCTGGCCGCAAAAGATTATGTACTTAGCCATAATTTGCGTCCCTTCTGCCTAATTCATAGCGGATTAAAAAGTGAATTCAGTGAGGTTGAACAGAGCGATCCAAATGCAGTAATTATAGGTGATGCCGCTGATGATTTTAACTATGCATATTTGAACTGTGCCTTTCGGCTTTGTATCGAAGGTGCTCCATTAATCGCGATTGGCCACAATAAATACTACAAGAAATCCGGTGAATATTTCCTGGATGCAGGTCCCTTTGTAGAAGCCATTGAATATGCCTGTGATATTGAAGCGGTTATCACTGGCAAACCGTCTGTTGATTTCTTCAACCAGGTTCTTGCAAGTATTCAACTTAAACCCGAACAAGTTGCATTAATTGGAGATGATATCTATAGCGATATTCAAGGTGCAATCAATGCAGGCCTGGAATCCAGACTGGTTCGTACAGGAAAATATCGTGATGGTGATGAAAATAAAACGACACCAAAGGCCATTGTTGAAGATAATGTATTGTCAGCAATTGAGGATTTGTTATAAAGAAAAAGGGCTATTTAATTACATCAGTACCTTAGCAGTGCAGACCACCTACTCCTCTCCTCCCTATCTGTATCAAAGACCAATATCAAGTATTGAATCCACTTCTTGTTTTGCTCTATTTTTAGCTTGAGAAAGAGCATGGGAGCTATTATCTGCAATGAACACTTGCGTACCCAATATTTTATCTTCTATTTGACCATTCATAGGAATAGTTAAAACGATTTGACAATGCCATTCTCTAATTTTATCTGGATCCTTACGAAGATCACTTATGCTTATGCCTATATCTCTATATTCTAGTTTATATCGATTCATGGCCTTATCTTTATCGTTTAGGAGTAAACGAATAGAAAAAATATATACTACTCCACTTTTCTTAGACTGTACGTAATCCAAATTGTGTAGATTTAATTGTTACACGGCTAACAACTCTAATGTCTGCTTTGGGTTGCTCGTTTTCTATCATTGCTTCTTCCTGAACGGCTATTCAACTATCGTGACTCCAGGGAAAAGGTTTATAATTTTCCCATACTCAAGGTAGCAAATAAGATGCGTATTATCGATTCTTTGTTCGTGATTTTCGCTGCACTCATGGCAGCGGCACCGGTGTGGGCAAACGAAAGCAAACTGGTTCATTTGGTGCGGTTCTCGGACTATGAATCTGGACCAGTTGAAGATTGGCTCCAAGGTAAGGGATTTCAATTCAAAGAGGACGCAAAACTACGGGACCGCATCGACTTGGATGTGGGAGAAAAGAGCCTTATTCTCGAAGCTAAACGTCACGCTTTTGGGGTGATGCCAAATGAATCTGTTAACGTACCGGAATTCACCTATGTTGAGATCGACTGGGGTGTCAATAAGTTCCCGGAGGGTGCGTCGTATGAGCAGGGCGTGCGAAACGAAGCCATCATGGTTTTTATATTTATGGGTGACGAACGTCAGCAAAGCGGGTCCCTTTTTATTCCTGACAGCCCATATTTCGTAGCACTATTCTTATGCCATGGTGACGACAGGATGAATCATCCTTACGAGGGCGCATACTTCAAGAAAGGTGGCCGCTACGTCTGCGTGGAACGACCAGCAGTTGGACAACTTGTATCGACTCGGTTCGATCTTCTAGAAGCCTATCGGAGCTATTTTGATAATGAGAGGGACGACGACCCTGCAATATCAGGACTTGCCTTGGGGTTGGATACAAAGAAAGCAGGCGATGGCGGCAGATCGTCAGCTTTTATTCGTGAAATCCGCTTTTATCGCTAAGTTAGCCCTAGCACGTCATTATGCTAACGGTATATTAATGGCCTATCGGGTATTAATATAACGGTTAGGTAGTCGGGAGAATCAACCAGATTACTCTCTTATCGTAATTTTACATTTATAATATTGTGTACAAATGAGTTAATAGACTAAGTCAACCTCAAATTAGCAGGGAAATATCATGGGTAAAGTCATAAAAATACTAGCAGGTTTATTCATTGTCGTAATTATTGGTGTCGTAATTGCTGTCAGCACTTTTGATGTTAATCAATATAAAGGTGAATTAACACAGCTTGTTGAAGAAGCCACAGGAAGAAAATTGCAAATCGGTGGTGAAATAAGAATTGCTTATTCACTCATCCCTACCGTGGTCGTTGAAGACGTTAAATTTGCAAATGCCAGCTGGGGTTCGAAACCAGATATGTTGAGTCTGGAGAAATTTGAAGTTCAAGTATCCCTAATGCCATTACTCACTGGGAATATACAGGTGAATCGGGTGATATTACTGTCACCAGAAATTTTGCTCGAAACCAATAAAAAAGGAATCGGCAATTGGATATTGGAAAGCAAAAAAACAGAGGAAAAAGTCTCACCCCCTTCTGAGTCAGACACATCATTGCCTGCCATTGTAATTAATGAAGTGCATATTGAGAATGCCAGAATCACGTATAAAGATGGGGTCACTGGAAAAGAAACCAAAGTTGTCATTGAAAAAATCAAGACGGAATCAGATAGCTTTGATGACCCGCTTTCCTTGTTGGTGAAAGTCACCTACAACGAGATCCCGATTCAAATTGATGGAACCCTAGGCTCGCTAAATCAACTGACTGCAAATGAAAAATATCCGGTTGACCTGGAGATTGATATAAGTGATACAAAAATCAGTTTGCATGGGCAGGTGGCAAAACCGATGGAAGGTAAAGGGCTTGATCTGGATATTTCACTGGATGCTGATTCCTTGGTTTCAATAGGTAAACTTGCTGAAAAAGAACTCCCTGCAGTCGGAGCTGTAAAAATTTCAAGTCATGTGTCAGAAACTGAGGGTCTTTATACGATCAAAGGCTTTAAGGCTAATTTAGGTAAAATCAAAATTGGTGCTGATGGAACAATCGGCGATCCAACAAAGGTAAAAGGTTTTGATCTTGCAATTAACCTTAATCTTGAAAACCTGGCTGACCTGAACAAATTATCCGGCGGAAATTTACCTTCCATCGGCCCGGTTGCACTCTCAACCCGGGTTAAAGATAAGAAAGGTGCATACCAGTTAAGTAAATTAAAAGCCAAAGTAGGTAATACCGATATTGCAGGTGATGTTACTATCAATTTGAGTGGTAAACGCCCTGCCCTGGCGGCCACCCTGAATTCCAAGTTGATTGATTTGGTGCAATTTACTGGAGACAAGAAAACAGAACAGAAAAAGGTAAAAAAAGAAAAGGTTTTTTCTTCTGATCCATTACCATTTGAAAGTCTGAAAGCTGTAAACGCTAATTTTAATATCAGTGCGAAGCAAATTAAAACTGCAGATCTAACTCTTGAAAAAGTAAAACTTGTCCTTAAGTTGAATAATGGCAAATTAAAAATCAGTCCATTAAATACTAATGTTGCTGGTGGCACGTTTGCTATGCAGATGAATCTGGATGCCAGTAGTGGTAAAACAGGTATTCTGGATATACAAATAGACATCAAAAATTTTCAACCCTCTGCCCTGCCCGACTTCAAGGATAAATTAAAGGGTGGTAAAACAGATTTAAATATCAACCTGAAAGGTAAAGGCAAAAGCATTGCCGCAATCATGGCAGGCTCAAATGGTAAATTTCTAGTGAAAATGGGGCCTGGTACTTTTAAAAGCTCATCGACAGATGCAGCCACATCAGATTTATTTTCTTCCATAAAAAATTCAATCTATTCTGATAAAAGTGGCAGTAGCAGTGTCACTGAAATTCTTTGTGGCGTTATGAATCTTAAAATTAAAAATGGTATTGCAACTGCCGATAAAGGGATTGCGATAAGCACCAAGAAAATGAATATTATTGGATCAGGGACTATCGATCTCAAAACAGAAAAACTTGATATTAATATCGATCCTCAGGCACGTGAAGGTGTCGGCATCAGCGCTGGTCAGTTAGCGGAACTGGTTAGCGTTGGCGGTACACTTGCTGAACCAAAAGCAGTCCCCAACACCATAGCCGCTTTAAAAACAGCAGCTTCAGTAGGGACAGCAATTGCCACTGGTGGCTTATCGATCCTGGCCAGCGGTTTATTTGATCGAGCTACTGCAGATGAAGATCCTTGCGCTACGGCATTAGGTATCAAACCAAAGGAAAAGGCTACCTCCACTACAACAACTGAAAAGACTACAACAAAAGAAGAGGATAAATCAGCTGTTGATAAGGTAACAGATACAATAAAGGGCTGGTTTAAATAGATGGATTACAATGGATCGAATCTACGAGTATTTGATTGCTTTTTGCCTGGGTCAAAGTTATTTCAGAGGATAGAGTATCTATCTTTGAGAAATTGGAAATTATTCTGATTTGACTTCTTCTCCCCTTGCTTTGATTACCGGTTCTGCTAAACGTCTCGGGCGCATCGCGTCAACCCATCTCGCTACAAAGGGCTATCGACTGGCGCTACATTATAATTTATCGAACAATGAAGTCCTGCTTTTACAGGAAGAATTGCTGGAAAATGGATGTGATTGTGAAGTATTTCAAGCAGATCTCAAAGATCCCAATGAAGCTCGGCTATTACTTCAAAATGTTGAGACAAAAATGGGTTCAGTAGATTTGTTAATAAACAATGCATCCTTTTTTGAATCTCCGCTTTCTACAGATTTCCCCCTGAGTGGGCATTGGGAAAAAAGCCGATCACTTCACCTAGATGCACCGCTAATATTGATCGAATATCTAGCAAACAATAGCCAAAATGCGTTGGTCATTAATATGCTGGATACAAGAATTGCCCAAAATAGAAACGAATATTTTTCTTACACACTTTCCAAGAAAGCTCTGGAAAATCTAACTTATATGAGTGCAAGTGCACTTGCGCCAAAAATCCGAGTAGTTGGGATTGCACCGGGAATATTGTTGCAGCCTGAGGGGAAGGAATGGGATGCGATGAAGGAAAAAATAGACAATACACCATTGGCCAAAGCACCGACTTTGGAACACTTTCGATCGACGCTGGATTATCTGATTCATACTTCCTGTATTACGGGTCAAATTATCTACCTAAATGGCGGAGAGCATTTAAATTAATCGAGTGGAAAAAATATGCAAACCATACGGATAAAAAATTTGAAGCTAAGAATTATAGTCGGTATTAATCCTGAAGAAAGAATTCATAAACAGGATGTACTTATCAATATAAAGGCAGATATTGATAACTCCAAAGCAGTCCAGACTGAGGACATCAATGATACCCTTAATTATCGAAATCTGGTCAAATCAGTTATTGATTTTGTGGAAAAGTCAGAGTTTTATTTGTTAGATACTTTGGTGGACAAAGTGCTAAATTTAGTTATGAGTGATGATATGGTCATCAGGGCAACGGTGGAGATAGATAAAACTACTGTCCTGCGTTACTGTGATTCTGTATCTTTGTCCGAATCTTCTGAGTAATAAGTTTTGAATCAGGTCATTATTGGGGTTGGTAGTAATATTGAGCCGGATAA
This sequence comes from uncultured Enterobacteriaceae bacterium, assembly GCA_964428145.1. Taxonomy (GTDB): domain Bacteria; phylum Pseudomonadota; class Gammaproteobacteria; order Eutrophobiales; family Eutrophobiaceae; genus SMWN01. The sequence continues at coordinate 963 of CAYRXP010000094.1, read as the reverse complement.
AAATATTTGTCTGGCGAGAGAAATTATCAAAGCAAATTTTAATTGGTTGTCAGAAACGACACCAGTAAAAACTAAAGCGATTGGTGATTTCAAGGCACCGGATTATCTCAATTGTTGTTATTTTATTGAAACAAAATTACAAAGATCCGAGCTGAAAAAAAAATTGATAGATATCGAAAACCAATTGGGACAAATTCGAAGCACTGAAATAATCCAGCCAAGATCCATTGATCTGGATATTGTCATCTGGAATAAAAAGGTGGTTGATGAAGACTTCTATAGTCGTGATTTCTTACGTAAGGCAGTGCTCGAACTCCTTCCTGAACTAAAATATTAGACCTGGCTTATTTACTGAACATTAATAATTTCCCGAGTGTGGACAATTTCCTTTGTTCTACTCGTCCAGTAAAGCATCTCTTGAATCGGTCTTTTCCCATGGCATGATCCACATCTCGTACATTGAAACTGTCCACATAAAGACAAATGAAAGTGCCATCATGCCTCCGGCAATGATGACTAGCCAGGCAAAGTGAGGACTGAGTTTGGTCAACCACCATGACGCGATATCTACAAACAGAAAAATATAAGGTATAACGATTGCGCTTGCCTTTAATACTGGGGGTACGCCGGCAGCCAGACTGAAGATTAAGCCGACGAACATAAAAATAAAGGCAATCCCAAACAGGTGGATATGAGAAACACGAACCAGGGAAGAAAATGATGCGCCGGAATCCGTCTCTGCGCTTTTTGCAATATTGTCAAATTGAGTAAAATCAGGTAATGACATCCCTGATGCCTCGCTATGACAAACAATACAACGTGTATCAATAATTGGCCGGATATCGGCGTTAAATACTTCTTCGTTTGCACCCTTTCTTACCCAGTTAATGATTTTAAGTCGTTCTTCTTCTGGGGCCATGGGTTTCATAGAGCCATTTAATTTAGCTTCAATCACAGAGCCAG
>CAYRXP010000093.1:0-7184 GCA_964428145.1 uncultured Enterobacteriaceae bacterium | reverse complement strand
GGTTTCCAACGAACATGAACCATTAAATAAAATTGACCCGCTTAATTTCCTTGATTTTATTAATTTTAGACAAGCACCAAAAATGGAAGAACACAAGGTTAAAGAAAAAAAACTGGTGCTACCAGAGGAAGAAAAGAGGTTACCGCCACCTGATCTAACACAACCAGAAATACAGAAACCAGTAAAAACTCAGGCAAATTTGTCAAGGCCGGATATCCATATTCCACTGTCTATCAACGGGTTACCTTATATTGGCGACTTCCTGAGATCAGAAACACCGAAACCAAAAGCACCCACGGTAAAACCTCTTATCACAAGCAACCTTGTCCCGACATTGAAGACTAAACCGGCTTATCCACCAAGGGCACTCCGTTCAGGCATTGAAGGTATTGTGACCGTTGAATTTACCATTGCAGTTGATGGTTCGGTCAAAGATCCAAATATTATAAAATCGGACCCTCCAAAAATATTTGATCGCTCCGTTTTAAAAGCAATTGAAAAGTGGAAATTTAATCCAGATATTGTTGATGGAAAGGCCGTTGAAAAACGTGCACGACAAGACATTCATTTCAGGCTTCAAAAATAGATATTATGTATCCAAGGTTAATTATTTTTAGCATACTTATACTTGTCTCATGTCTTGCCCAAGCTAATGAACAGGAGAATGAAAAAGATAACCACTATTTATTAACTAAAAGAACCTACGACCTTCTCAATGAAGTTCGTAGTGCAATGGAGGAAGAAAATTATCAGATCGCAATTCAGAAACTGAACGGCTATCTCGGAAAAGATAAAATCAAACCATATGACGCAGCGGTTGTTACCCAAACTTTGGGCTATGCCTACAATGGCCTGAATAATTATATTCTCTCTATAGAGTCATTTGTGAAAGCAGCCACCACTAATGCATTGCCTGATAATGTAACACATGAACTCAATTACATTATTGCTCAGTCATTAATACACACAGGAAAATACACAAAAGGTTTGAGTTATCTTGATAAATGGTTTGAAAAGGAATCGGCTCCTTCTTCAGAATCACATCTATTAGCAGCAACAGCATATTATCAAATAAATCAATTTAAACAGCTAATATACCATGCAAAATCTGCAATAAAAAAATCTGATAGGCCACAACAGTCATGGTATGAATTACTCCTCGCTGGGTATTATGAAACAGGCAGATATAAAGATGCTGCCTTATTACTGGAAAAAATGATAATTAATTACCCTGATAATAATAGTTACTGGTTACAACTTGCGGCTGTTTACCAACAAAATAGGCAGGAGAAAAAAGGATTAGCAATCTCTGAGCTCGCGTACGAAAAAGGACTTTTAAAAGGTAATGCCATTATTCAACTTGCGCAGACATATCTTTATTTACAAATGCCACTTAAATCCGCAACCATTCTCGATTCAGAACTCAACAATGGACAGGTGGAACCTTCAAAGATCAATATTGAATTACTTTCAGATAGTTGGCTACTTGCACACGAACCAGAACAAGCGGTGTTATTACTGAATCGTTTTGCAAAGGATTTTAATGATGCCTCCTTGTATTACAAACTTGGCCATATTTATGTTGAACTCGAAGACTGGAACAACGCCAAAAATGCTTTAGAATTTGCCGTCTCGGGACATAACCTGAAGAACCTGCGAGACCTTCAGTCAAATGCATGGTTGTTACTTGGCATCTCTTCGTATCACCAGAAAGATACGCTTCGATCAACGCAAGCCCTGAACAAGGCACTAGGATTTAAGGAAACCAGAGAGCAAGCGGCATGGTGGTTGGAACAAATCGAGGAAGAATCATCAAAGGCATCAAACAGTGAAACCTAGCCAGATGTTAAAACTCTTTTCAACGCCCCAAATGGGGGAAACCCCTTTTACTGTAACGGTGTCAACACAGAGATAAGTTCGGATGCTGATTGATACCGATCGGCAGGATTTTTTGCCATCAATTTATCAATAATACCCTGAAACCTGCTCAGATCTTCCGGTAACCTAGGAACATCTTCATGTACATGCTGATATATCAGTGCAGCTGGAGTAGTTGCCTTGAAAGGTTTTTCTTTCATCAACATCTCATAAAGCATTACGCCAGCACTGTATAAATCCGTACGTATATCAACAACCAGACCTTCCCCTTGCTCCGGACTCATATAGTGAGGCGTACCAATTATTTGTCCTAGTGTTGTTAAATCATCACCCGAATTTATTTTTTTTGAAATACCGAAATCAGCTAATGCCAGGCTGTCATCGCCACGAAACATTACATTCGCAAGCTTCAAATCTCTGTGTATTACACCTACCTTATGAATCTCATTGAGTCCATATGCGATGTGTACCGCGTATGTCGCAACCAACTCAGGGGGGACATTTAATTCCATTCGTTGCTTTAAATCACCACGAGAAAAGAATTCCATGGCGATAAAAGCATAATCATCAGTCAAACCATGATCATATATTTTCACAACAAAGGGACTATCCAGATCTGAGATTAGTTTTGCCTCAAGGACAAAACGTTCTATTGTTGCCTGCTCGGGAGTATTTCTTATATTAAGCACTTTTAGCACAAGTGATTGATTGTCTCCTATACGCTCAGCCAGGTAGACTTCTGACATTGCCCCCTGTCCTATCTTTCGGACAAATTTATAACCGATATCCAGTCCCGTATCTGCCAACGACTTTTTTTCCTGCCGATGAATTTTTTCGACAATATGTGTCGCGTTGATAATATCTTTTTCCTGCTGAGCGATGACCTGAGGCGTTTGCTCGAGTGCTTCTCTGATAGCTTCGGCCAGCCGCTTGGGAGTGACGTCTACTTTATTGATATAATCAACAGCTCCGAGTTTAATTGCTTTCACAGCAATATATTCATCTCCTTCCGCGGTCAGAATGATTGTTGGTGGAAATCCAATCTTCTGACCAAACTCTTTCAGCCAGTCAAAACCATTTTCCCCACCCCCAAGATTGTAATCGAGCAGCAATACATCGTAGTCTGACCATACGAAATCATCAGAGGGTTTCCCAAGCTCCTCCACTTCATATTCAATTGGCTCTGCATCTTCCAGTTCTTTGATAAGAAATGAACGTGCCAATTCTCTAAAGTCTTTTGAATCGTCAATGATAAGTATTTTCATATCTGGAAATTCTATGTCCTTAAGAGTAAAATTTTGTTGATGTTGTTCATGCAGCTAGTAAGGTCTTCTGAATGGATCAACTGAAAGATCGGGAAGAAGTGTTCCAGAATTATCATTAATCTCACGCAATAGCCACTCTAGTCTATCATTCCCCCAATAGATAGAATCCTTATATACAAAAAAAGGCACACCAAAAACACTCTTTTCTCCAGCACTTGCCATGCCTTGTAGTAATGTCCTTTTATATTGACGCTTGGTCTGCGCTTCAATCAAGGTATCAGCATCCAGACCACACGCTAGCGATATTTCTCGCATTATCATTTCATCTCCAACATCTTTTCCTTCAACGAATCTTGCATGATATACAGCAAGACAAAATGGTATCCCCTTATCTTGCTCCGCAGCATAAATATATGCGATATGAACAGCTAGCCAGTCAGTATCAAAAGATTCTGGCCATTTCATATCCAGTCCGTAGGCAGTCGCAATTCTATTTACATCCTTGACTATATATTTCACCTTCTTTTGATCAGAAAGCATGACATTATCTTTATCCCTTGAAGGAAAGACCGGGATCAACTGTATTTCTACAGGCAACTCATTGTGTATTAAACTGATACGATGCATCGCTAACCAGGAATAAGGGCTACGGAAACTAAAATAAAACTGCACCTTGTCAGCCATCAATTCAACTCTGTATTTGTGCTGTATTAAATCTTCTGAATTTTAACATGACCGTTGGCATGATTAACAAATTCAGCATCGTTGATGAAGCCATATTCCGATAATAATACTTGTCATTGGCCCCATGATCCCCCGCCCGGCATTATCACTGTCAAATGTAATTGGTAACTTGGCCAGTGCTGTCACCAGAGCCGTCATTAAGATTGAAGGAAGTCTCTCATAAGCAACTTTGGTTGCCGTGTCCAAGCCCCACGGTAATTTATCGATTGCCACAAGAAATTGAAAATGGGAGACCAGCATAATTTGCCTTCTTACGGTAATATTATCTACTAAAAACATATAATTACATAATCAATTGAGTTTCATTTATAGTACCATTTTATGGTGATTCTCCATAATCTGTCCAAATTGAAGATATATCCGAATCAAAACACTTTGTTCATTCCCAGTGCTCGTAATTGTACGAGATTGGCGCCTGACGGTGTTGTTATAATCACACCATGAAAACACATTTTCATTTAAAATTGCTTATTGCCTTTACATTACTCTTGAAGGCAACTTCCGCTTATCCAGATTCACTGGAGGGAATATGCAGTGAATATCGACAAGATCGTGAAGACAAAATTGCGCCAGAGGCCGGTCACCATCAGGAACAGCATGATGAATTTTCGACTGGTTTATTATGGAAAATAGAAACAGATAAAGATAAAGAGACAGGGAAATCAAACTACCTTTTTGGCACAATACACTCACAGGATCGTGCCGTTACACAGTTTCCACCAGGTGTTCGCTTGGCATTGGCACAAAGCCATTTCCTGATCATTGAAAGCATATTCAATGAGAAATCAAACAAAATATTCCTTGATTCAATTTTTTCCTCTGAAAAAGAAGAACAAGATAAACAAAAGCTATCAGATTTAATCGAAGCACCGATCTATCAATATCTTGAAGAAACACTGCCAGACTACGGTGTACCATTGGAAAAATTACCCAAATTAAAACCCTGGGCTGCATTTACTCTCATGGGCAGACCAAAGCCTGTGAATGCTGTGACATTGGATATGGTCTTGATACAGACCGCAAGATCATTTAATAAACCAATCATCAGTCTCGAGACCATGGAAGAACTGCTGGAGCCCATGGAGAATCTCAGTATCAATGATCAAATCACTATTCTTAATGACACAGTATGTAATCATAAGCAGATCATCCGGAACAGCTGGGAATTAGTACAACTCTATTTGGCACGTGATCTGGCCGGGATGATGGCGTTTAGTGATCAACCGCATTTTGATGAAGATGTGTTTAACCGCTATATACAGGGGATCCTGTACAAGCGTAATAAAAGAATGCTGAAAAGAATCATTCCGTATCTAAATGATGGCTCTGCATTCATTGCCGTTGGCGCGTTACATCTGGCCGGTGAAAATGGACTACTGCGAGTACTGAAGAACAATAACTATCATGTCACCCGGGTTTATTAATCATTCGATAATCAAACACCGTTTCAGTAAGGGTAACAAATGATATTCCCGTCAAATGGCTCAGGTGCCAGCTTTGTCTGCAGTATTCTATTTTCATCATAAAAAAGACGGAAAATTTTATAACCGTTGTCAGACAAAAAATCCCATAACTCTTCAGGCGTGTTTTCAGCTCTACTCAAAAATTGTCGATTTACTTCAAGGGTCAGGATCGGATGCCATTTTTGTATGATGGATTTTGCCCCAAGCAATAATTGCATTTCCCAACCTTCAATATCTGCCTTGATAAAATTTATTTTTTCAAGCTTCTCGCTCTTGGCGAAACTATCCAGTGTGATTATTTCAATTGTTTCAGATAGCATAGTTCTCACATCCTGTTTATCACTCCCCAGATGACTTAAGCCAAAACCCAGACTTCCGGATTTTTTAACCGGAATATTCAAGCACTCTTTTTTACATTGTTCTCCCAGGCCTTTATTTACATGAGTAACATTTTTTAAACGATATATACCAATGACTTTCCTAAGGATTGAGCTGGCGTAACTGCCCGGCTCAAAAGCATAGACCCTTCCAGCAGGAACAATTGTCGAAAACAGTTTTGTAAACTGCCCGGAATGTGCACCAACATCGATAATTATCGAATCATCACTTACCGATGACTTCATTACAGGCAAATATTCCAGATGATGTTTCCTGGTGAGTGCTTTAAACAGATGCGCTAAATACGTCAGTTTCCCATGTAAGGAAAGCTGTGATGTGACAGGTTCCATGTTTAATAATTATTGATTGTTTTTGTTCTCAGCGAATGAATCCAATTGCCCTTGGCTGGCTTCTTTCTGATATTTTTCCTTCCACTCTGAATATGGCATACCGTAAATAATCTCTCTGGCTTCCTCATAATCCAGTGTTATCCCCCGTTCTTCTGCAGCCGCCATATACCATTTAGAAAGGCAATTTCTACAAAAACCAGCCAGATTCATTAAATCGATATTCTGTACATCTGTTTTTTCCTGAAGGAATCCTATCAGATGCCTGAAAGCAGCAGCTTCCAATTCTGTTTGTGTTTTTTCGTCCATTTGCATTTTTACCCTGTTATTAGATCTATTCGTTATATCTATGTCTCAATAAAAAGCTATTATATCGCCCCTTTAGCCCCATTCGGGCAATTTACTGGAATTATTGTTAAATGAACACAGATAAGAATCTTCATCATATTGTAGTCGTCGGCGGAGGTGCTGGTGGACTGGAACTGGCAACAAAGCTCGGCAACCAGCTGGGTAAAAAGAAAAAGGCTGCAATCACCCTGATCGATTGTACTTTGACACATTTATGGAAGCCACTATTACATGAAGTCGCTGCAGGTTCACTCAATTCCTGTGAAGATGAATTAGATTATCTCGGACAGAGTCACTGGCACCATTTCCAGTTTCGTCTTGGGAGGATGGATCGACTTGACCGTAAAAAACAGGAAGTCAGTCTGGCCCCTACTCTGGATGATGAAGGCAACGAATATATTCCACGTCGAACATTCCATTACGATACATTGGTAATTGCCGTTGGCAGTACAACAAATGATTTTGGCATACCAGGGGTTCTGGAACACTGTATGTTTCTAGATACGCGCAAAGAGGCTGATCGATTTCACCAGTATTTATTCAGAAGCTTTTACACCGCCCATGCACAGAAAGAACCAAAGCGGGAGGGACAATTACATATCGCGATTGCAGGTGCAGGTGCGACAGGCGTTGAACTATCCGCAGAATTGCATGAATCAGCTTACCAACTGGCTGAATTTGGTCTTGATAAAGTTAAACCGGACACCGATGTAAAGATTACCATTGTAGAAGCATCAGATCGTATACTTCCTGCCCTGCCA
>CAYRXP010000092.1:0-7281 GCA_964428145.1 uncultured Enterobacteriaceae bacterium | reverse complement strand
GATTGTTCAGGTGTCTTGCGGAATCTGCATATTCCCCGTGTATATCCTGATGTTTGCTCTTTAACATATTCGCAAGGCGGTAAAGCATTGCGCCAAATGGGCCAAGCACAATAAACCAGAAAATGACTGCATAAAGACGTTCATTGGCCTGAACAAAGATACATTCAATAATTTCCTGTTCATCCTTCATAGGATCAGGTGCGGCCAACGATTGGCAAAGTTCTCCTGCGTAATGTCTGGCTTGCACATCATCTTCAGCGTCCAATGCGTCTACATACGCACTCAGGGATTCATCAAGAAATTTCGGACCAATTGAATTTAATAACACGGCCAAAGCAAACAGGTAACTTAGCGGGAAAAATATATTTTTCAGACCATAGTCAATCAACAACATGAGCAACAATGGGCCTGCCAATGTCATAACGATACCACCGGCACTATTCCAATAGCTGGATTGAACAAGTTTATTTTCCAACCAATCGCTATAACGACCAAACCACACCAGTTGTCGAACATCATCCAACACGCCCAGAAAATACTCCAGAGCCAGTCCACACAAAAGAATAATCAAGGTCATTTCTAATGTCTCATATTAATCATGAATTGATTTTAAACAACTATAATTCAGATAACCATAGCCTATATAACTATAGGGTCACTCTATTAATTTGGATTTTTTCGTGAGTGCAAGAAAGCATCGCGCGCAAGACCGGAGTGTATATAACATACATGAGGATCTGAGCACGGAGCTGACGCCGCGATCGCGGGAAAAGACAATTAATAGAGATGCCCTACAATGATGAATAATAATCGTCCCACTTAAACGCAGGTCCCGGATCTGTTTTCCTGTTTGGTGCAATAGAACAATGCCCGGTGATTCTCTCTCTTGTGATTTTAGGCCAAAATTGGGTAATTGCGCCTGTTATATTAACAAGCATTTCATACTGCGCCTGTGTAAAATCCTTGCTGTCACATCCTTCCAACTCGATCCCTATCGAAAAATCATTACAGTTTGACCGGCCTTCGAATTCAGATTCTCCTGCATGCCATGCACGTTGATTAAACGGAACATATTGAGTGGGCTTACCCTCCCGGTTAATCAGTATATGCGCAGAAACCCTGTGCAATGCTATCTTTGCAAAATAAGGATGATAGTCCGGGTCAAGGCAATTGGTAAACAGCTGATCAATATAATCACCACCAAATTCATCGGGGGGCAAGCTGATGCTATGAATCACCAATAAATCTATCTCCGCATTATCAGGCCGTTGATCACAATTGGGGGATATGACCTTCCTTACACCTTCAAGCCATTCGCCGTGATCATCAACATGCAATTTAGGAGTTGTCTGGGTCAATTTTACCTGAGTCTATTTGTTTCTTTGTTCTGTCTGTTAACATCACCTTGAGAAAGTGCTGGTACTCCGTCTAGTTGATTTTGTCGGTTTCAGCATTGCCGTGGTGTTTCGCAGCAAGGCGCAGTACGCTGGGAATAGTTGTTCCCTTCCCAAGTGCTGCAACGCGGCTGCGGAATGTCACGGCGATGCCCTGTGAGTTAGCTTGTCAACGTTCATGGCAAGGTGTGCCTCGCCGACAATGGCCGCTCCCTTGTCAAGAGGGTCAACGCAGTCCATGGGCATTGACAAGCTAACTGAATCCGACAAAATCAACTAGACGGAGTACTAGGCTAAACGAAATCGCACTAACTGACAAAACCATTATAGCTATCAAATGTGTCGTCTTGCTGCATATATAGGTCCTGAGATATCCCTGGGCAGGTTTCTAATGGAGCCTTCCCATAGTCTTTTGCGCCAATCCTGGGAACCAAAAGAAATGGATGAGGCCGTCCTGAATGCGGATGGCTTTGGATTCGGCTGGGTTAACCAGTCAAACAAAGCGGCCATCTACACAAATACATACCCCATCTGGTCAGATACCAATCTCACAAGCCTGTCTGATGCACTCCGCAGTCGTTATTGGTTGGCAAATGTACGTAGCGCCACACCGGGCCAACAAATCACGCAGACCAATACGCAACCCTTCAAAATCGATCAGATATTATTTACCCACAATGGCTATATTGAGAATTTTAACCCGAAGATTAGATCATCTTTCCATGACATTTTAGATCCCTCCATACAGGCCGGGATCGAGGGCAATACGGATTCGGAATACTTATTCGCACTACTACGACAACAATTAATAGAGACACCGGACATTACCCAGGGCATACGCAACATGTTGTCAGGCCTTTCGGACATCATCACCGAAGAGAAGGTTTTGATAAATCTCATCGTTGGTGATGAGACTCGTTTTTATGTCTTGCGGCATGCAATCAATGGGCAATGTCCGACGCTTTATTTTAGCATTGATGAAGATCTTTTCCCCGGGGCGGTTATAATTGCTTCTGAAGCCCTGACTGAATCTGGAAAATGGCAAGTAGTCCCGGAACATAGTGTCACGACAATCTCTGATAACAAAACTCCCGACTTCATTTCTTTGTGAATTCAACATCCCTGAACTCGATCTCCCCGAACTCGATTTCTTTGAGTTCCATGTCTCTGATTAGACAATTTTCTGCGTACCAGCAAAAAGTATTGAGATTGTGCGAACAATATCCCGATGATTTGAATTCACAATTTCATCCTGATTTGAGCCCGCTAGGCTGGCATCTTGGTCATTGTGTTTACACAGAAACATACTGGGTCAAAGAGCAATTGTTAGGTGACCCGTCACCTGGTCAGGAACTGCGATCACATTACGTCCCCGAACTGGCAAAAAAGTCTGACCGAGGTAAAACCTTGCCCGACCATTTTGAACTTTGTAAGTGGGCCAGTGAGTCACAACAGGAAAATCTGGAGTTGCTCATAAAATATCAAGAGGGGAAATATCAGAAGTCAAATAATCATAAATTGATGCGTCACCAGTTCCTGTTTCATTTTCTTATTCAGCATTACGCACAACATTTTGAAACCATGCACATGGTTCTTGTACAGCATGCTTTAAAGAACACAGTGAATTTTTTCGTTCAACAACCACTCGCAAGTAGTGACATAAACACTTCAACCATCGTGTTAAATTCTGGTGATTACACGGTTGGGGCACAAACAGATTTCTTGCCCTACGACAATGAATACCCACCTCATGAATTTAGAACGGGTAATGTACAATTCTCAGATAAGCCAGTCAGTAACAGTGAGTTTCTATTGTTCATGGAAGAATCGGGCTACCAGACACAAGAATACTGGGGCCAGCAGGGGTGGCAATGGAAAGAGAAATATAACATCTCCTGCCCTGAATACTGGCTGCAAGATGGTCAACAAAACTGGTTTGGCGTTGATATTGAGGGCCCGCATGAACTTGATCCTGAGTTTCCCGTTTGGGGCCTAAACTATTTTGAAGCGCTTGCAGTTGCCAACTGGGCTGGGGGACGTTTACCTCACGAATCCGAATGGGAAGCGGCAAAACAACATGATTTTCTGAAAAATACAGGACAAGTGTGGGAATGGTGTCAGAACAGCCTCCATCCCTATCAGGGATCTACACAAGGATTTAGGGCATTTCCTTATGATGGCTATTCCATTCCGTATTTTGATGGTTCTCACTTTGTCATGAAGGGGGCCAGTCGATACACACAGGAAGTCATTCAACGCAGCAGCTTTAGAAATTATTATCAGGCAGATAAACGATATCAGTTTGCAGGATGTCGCTTGGTGTTCGAATAAGATTTCATTCAGAATTTATTCTGACCAAAATCAAGGTTGATTTATCTACCCTGTTTACTGCATCCTTAAGAAGAATTATACCATAGGATTTCGCCATGCAAGCGTTACAAAACCTGCTCGATAAACTCAGTGGCATTATCTGGGGAGAATATATGCTTATCCCCTTGCTTGCGCTTGTGGGTGTTTATTTAACGCTAGGTCTTAAAGCAATGCCGTGGAGACTTATCCCAAGGGCGTTTTCGATGCTCTGGCAGGGTCGTACGCCCGATGATGCAAGCAAAGGAGATATCTCCCCATTTCAGGCCCTGATGACAGCGTTATCTGCCACAATAGGTACAGGAAATATCGCAGGGGTAGCAACGGCAATTTATTTCGGCGGACCCGGCGCCATTTTCTGGATGTGGGTCATTGCCCTGTTCGGTATGGCGACAAAATATGCTGAGGCTGTTCTCGCTGTGAAATACAGGGAGGTCGATGCACTCGGTAACCACGTTGGCGGCCCCATGTATTACATCCGAAATGGCCTGGGTGAGCGCTGGGCATGGTTAGGCTCTACCTTCGCCCTTTTTGGCATGATTGCTGCCTTTGGCATAGGCAACATGGTGCAATCCAATACCGTTGCCAGTGAATTATATGCCTCCTTTCAAGTGCCGACATGGCTGACAGGTGTCGTGATGGCTACACTCACCGGTGCTGTTATTCTGGGAGGCATCAAACGCATTGCAAATGTTGCAGAAAAACTTGTCCCTCTCATGGCCAGTGCATACATTATTGGCGCGCTATGTATTATTTTCCTGAATATTTCTGAGGTACCTGCTGCTTTGATGCTAATTGTTGAAGATGCATTTACCGGCACAGCTGCTGAAGGTGGCTTTTTAGGTGCCACGGTCTTGATGGCTGTCCGTTGGGGGTTTGCCCGTGGCATATTCTCGAACGAAGCAGGCCTGGGAAGCGCCGCCATAGCCCATGCTGCGGCCAAGACAAACAATCCGGTTCGCCAAGGGATGATTGCCATGCTGGGCACGTTTATCGACACCATCGTCATTTGCTCAATGACCGCCCTGGTCATCATACTGACCGGCGCATGGGACAGCGGCATCAAGGGCGCGCCCATGTCGTCTCTAGCATTTAATACGGGTTTAGCGGGTGGCGGTTATATCGTGACGTTTGGATTAATCGTCTTTGCCTTTACCACCATACTGGGCTGGAGCTATTACGGCGAACGCTGTGCAGAATATCTTCTGGGTATCAAAGCGATTTTGCCTTACCGTATATTATGGGTGATTGCCATACTCACTGGTGCATTGGTGAAATTGGGTTTGGTCTGGACGCTTGCGGATGTGCTCAATGGACTAATGGCCATTCCAAACTTGATTGCATTACTTTTGCTGAGCCCGGTAATATTTTCGGTCACCCGTGAATATTTTTCCATAGAAATTACCCAAAAAGACTGACCAGAAAAATTAACCATAGAAACTGACTGATGCATTTGTTAAAAAATATTGATGAGGTCGCCTACCAGGCATTACACGAGGATCTGGGGGATGGCGACCTGACTGCAAATTTATTACCGGAAGACTTGCAGTCAAAAGCAAGATTAATCACCCGTGAAGATGCTGTGCTTTGTGGGACCTGCTGGTTTGACAGCGTCTTTAAACAATTGGATAAAAATATAGATATCCATTGGCATGTTAAGGATGGCGACGACATCTCTGAAAACCAGGAACTGTGTACTCTGGAAGGACCGACCCGCGCCTTATTAACAGGCGAGCGCACCGCAATGAATTTCATCCAGACCCTGTCAGGCACAGCAACAATTGCACGGGAATACGCCAAGGCACTGGAAGGCACCACAACAAAGTTACTGGATACACGTAAGACAATACCAGGATTAAGAGAGGCGCAAAAATATGCTGTCCGTAGTGGTGGTGGATACAACCATCGACTTGGACTCTTTGATGGCATTCTTCTCAAGGAAAACCATATTGCAGCTTCCGGCTCTATAGGGAAAGCAGTTAGCGCAGCAAAAGAGCGTTATCCGGAAACTCCGGTTGAAGTTGAGGTAGAAACTCTTGGCGAACTGAAAGAAGCTATCGATGCCAGTGCAGATATCATCATGCTGGATAATTTCTCTTTGACTGATATGCGTGAAGCCGTTGTGATTACCGATGGTCGCGCACGGCTGGAAGCCTCAGGCGGTTTTGATATGAAGACCTTGCGCGAAACGGCGGAAACCGGGGTCGACTATATCTCTGTCGGGGCACTAACCAAGCATGTCAGAGCACTGGATCTATCGATGCGCTTTATTATCTGAGTGCAAAAAAAGAGCCTGTTGTAAGTCAGGCTTCTTTTTTGTTACCTGATTTTTTAATTACCCAGAAATTAATTATTGAGCGACTAAAGCTTGCTTTTGACCAGTTCGTAGATTTCGCTGGTTTGACCGTCTGCATCTTTCAGTATCTTTTTCAGCTCGGTTGATCTTTCTTCAGCAAAAGCCTTGTCCTTAATACTGCCCACATTAATGTAGACGTTAAGGGCTGCACTTTTCATGGCTGCATCTGCGGCTACCACCGCCACACCTGCATCACTGATAACATTCAAATTACCCTTTTCAGCGGCAACCCGGCACAGCTCAATGGCCTCAGCGCAGGCACGGGCACAGTTTAATGGCACATCTGTTGCCTCTTTTAACGAGGCCTGAATTTCCTCGCTGCGTGCGGCCTTTTCTTCATCTGTTTCTTTTGGCAACCTATAAGATGCCATCAGGCGATCAAATACCTCGACATCCGCACGGATCATATCTGTCAGGCGATCACGTAATGCTTCGGCCTGCTTGAGTATATCTTTAAGGTCGTCTTCTACCTCTTCATAACCTTTCTTACCGACCGTCAAATTACATACCATACTGACTAAAGCGGCACCCATGGCCCCCATGACTGCTGCACCACTACCACCACCTGGTGTCGGTGCACTACTGGCAAGTTCGTCCAGAAATACCTGGAGTGATTTATCTTTTATCATTATATATACCTTTTAAAATAATTATTTTGCATCCAAGCGCAAGGATTATAGGCCAGATTTCATCATCTCCGAAATATGCGCTGCAATACAGTTGACATAACAGATGAACATTCGTTTGTCACAATGATGTCTTTCTTTAATATTTTACTTCGATGAATCAAGAAAATAAAAATATTCATTTTAGTTTCAATGAATTAGGTGCAAATTCACCTGATCTCCCAAGATTTTTCTCTCGGCCTTCGTGTGATAATATGTGCCTCCTGACAGAGGCCGTGCCACAATCCAAATGAGTTTCACGTGACGTGTATAAAAAAACGAAATAGCGCCATTTATAACAAATAAAATAATTTAGTTAGAGAAATCATCATGAAAAAATTACTTTTCCAATTGGACACTGATGCCCACCCTGCCGTATTTGATACGGTTGTTGCCTATGATGGTGGTGCAGACCACGTCATTGGGCACGGAAATTGTTCTCCAGATAACGTAACACCCCTGGTTGAGGGGGCTATCTTTACGCGCTCACCCAAGGAAA
>CAYRXP010000091.1:0-7283 GCA_964428145.1 uncultured Enterobacteriaceae bacterium | reverse complement strand
ATGATATTTAAATGAACAGGAAATAAATGTCCAGTTTTTTTATTGTATATTTTATGTATTTTATCTTGCATAGATTATATAAAATAACAAGTATTAAAACATAAAGGAACTTAATATCACTATGGGTCAGAATAAACTGGAAACGATTTGGGGCATACTCAGAATAGCTATGGGTTGGATTCTCTTCTGGTCTTTTCTCGATAAATTATTTGGGCTTGGTTTTGCCACTTCAGCTGAGAAGGCCTGGATTGCAGGTGGCTCACCTGCATCTGGTTTTTTGACATTTGGAGCCAAAGGCCCTTTTGCCGAATTTTATCAAGGTCTGGCAGGGAATCCTGTTGTCGACTGTCTTTTTATGATGGGGCTCCTATTTGTGGGTCTTGCACTGATGTTGGGTATTGGTGTCAGGATAGCTGGTTTTACTGGTGCTTTAATGATGCTCCTTATATACAGTGCTGGATTTATACCACCCAAAAACAATCCTTTCATAGATATCCACATTATCTATGCCATTCTATATATTGGTTTTGCACTGACAAAATCTGGTCACTATTTTGGATTAGGCAAGCACTGGTCGGAGACAAAACTGGTTAAAAAATTTCCCTTCCTGGAATAAAAACTTGGCCACAAAATCAAGGGTCAAAGACCAATAGACTTATGCAAGGCAAAAAACCAGCTTCTCTCATCACTACCTTTTGGCAAATCCACCATATACCATCCCAGGCAAAATAAAATGATCACCAGAATCGCCATCACCCAGTGCAAAAACATTGCGGTTGCGCTATATATCTCTCTTGATCAATCATCATTCGAAGCCACTCCGATCATAAGCTGACACAGTAGTAGCCTTTTTCAGGTACAATTTCCCAAACACGTTGTTTCAGACACATTGTTTTAAGCAATAAAAAAGCCGAGCACCCACAGCTGCTCAGCAACATAGGGTAATATTAGCAGAATTTTTAATCTTTTGGTTACCGTATTTGTGCTTTTCCAGATAAAATAGCCAGAAAAATATCTAGGCTGAAAATTCATAGTAAATGAAAAATTTAAGTGATAGTACAGAGATATTGCGCACTCACAATCTAGGAAAATTATACCTCATCTGTTTTTTATTGTTGCTATGCAGCAATGTTTGCGCAGTGGAAAACAAATATGATTTAGTTATCTCGAGATCATCTCAGGAACTTAAAGTAATGGATGGCAAACAGGTTGTTAAGCAATTTCACATTGCGTACGGGAAAGGTGGTAATGGTGCCAAAAGAATACTGGGAGACAAAAAAACGCCTTTGGGTGTGTACAGAATTATTAAATTCAAAGGCGATAGTAGATTCCATTATTTTATGCAGCTTGACTATCCCAACCTCTTAGATGCCTGGTATGGATATAAAAATAAAATTATCAGTGCCACTGAATTTAAAAAAATTACAACTGCAATCAAACATGACAAAGTAGCTCCTCAGGACACAAAATTAGGTGGTTATATAGGCATACATGGTCTGGGAGATACTAATGAACAAAAACTTGCTATTCATAGTGAGATTAACTGGACGCAAGGCTGTATAGCGTTAACTAATGAAGAAATCAATGATTTAAAAAAATATGTAGGAATAGGCACGAGGGTCATTATTAACGAATAATGAACTTTTCCTATCTATCCCTTGCCTTACTTATTCTCTTCATGCAGTTAGGATGTTCTACTGAATTTAATGAAAATATCAATCATGAATATTACTATCAGATGGAAACTGATAAACCTTTCGAAGAAGTTCTTGATGATACAATCTTCGCTATCACCGAACGTAATTTTCGTCTGACTAGTCATCTGCATATTGGTAAGTCAATTAGGGACAGAAAGAATCCGGATTTTCCAGACTACGAAGTCCTCCTTTATTGTAACCTTAGCTACGCGAAGAAGATGCTCGAACTGGATCCGAATATGATCAGTTCCTGCCCGGGACGAATAACAGTTCGTCAAAATGGTGATAGGGTCAACATTACTGCGCCATTATGGCCAGAGAAAATGAAGGATAATGAGCTTAAGTTACATATGCAAGAAATGAACAGACTCATCCGCGAAATTGTTGATTATGCGGCTGACGACTGGCTGTTGGTGTATGATCGGTAGCCTGTTTGTTCAGAATAATTAACTCAGAAATAATTAGTAAGGGAATAAAATGCAAAAACATGAACATCATTTGTTTCTTGTCTGGTTAATATTTACTGGCATCGTTTTTTTCCTGCTAGTATTGGCATGGCATCAAGGTGTCCTTTCCCTCCTATTTTCTACAGATCGCAGTAAGATATCTATAGTCATCTCCCTATTATACTGTTGCGTAACAATACACTGTGCAATGAGAGTCTTTCACATTTCATCACAGATTAATAACTCCAGAATTGTTGAACGAATGATTGTTGAAGAGAGAGATTTAAAATTGATTACTTCAGAAAATAAAGTCAAAATTAACAATGAGAAGTTTCTTCCTGACTGTCTGGTGACTGACTATATTCACGACCTTATCAGCAAAACAAATACTGAAAAAGATAGCCCTGAAAATAGAAGCCCGGGTTCAGATCATATCGAATATTATGAATCAAAATTAAAATCCCCCCATGATATTGGGTGGTTCACAGCAGATATCATGATCAAGATGGGGTTATTGGGGACAATCGTAGGATTTATTCTTATGTTGGATTCGGTCTCCAACATTACAGATTTTGATGTCACAACCATGCAAAAGATACTCAGTTACATGAGTTCCGGTATGGGTACTGCTCTGTACACAACGCTGACTGGACTGGTGTGTAGTATGTTGGCTGCAACACAATATCAAATGCTAGATCGTAGTGCTGATGATTTAATTGCTTCAATCAGACACCTGACCCGCGTGTATGTTTTCCCGAGGTTAAATTAAAAACATGTCTGCCAGGGAAAGATTTAAATCTGACCCTTTCACCGACTTATTATTCAATGCATTGCTTGGATTTACATTCCTTTTTCTTGTGGCCATCATGTTCATGAATCCGGAAGCCAAGAGCGGCATCATTAACCCAAAAGCAGAATATATCATCACAATAACTTGGGAAGATCACAACCCTGATGATATTGATACCTGGGTTGAAGATCCTGAAGGCAGAATAATCTGGTTTAGAAATAAAGAAGCAGGTTTAATACACCTTGACCGTGATGACAGAGGAAAATTGAATGACACAATCATTATCAATGGCGAGGAAGTAGAAAACCCGCTGAATCAGGAGATTGTTACAATCCGTGGCGTTGTTAAAGGTGAGTATGTCGTTAACTTACATTATTACGCATCAGAAACTGGGAAACCTGTTGATGTCAATGTACGTCTGGTTAAAGTCAATCCATCACTGGAAGTTGTCTATTATGGAACGGTTAAATTGGGAAAAGCCGGTGAGGAAAAGACTGCATTTCGATTCAGTATTGGTAGAGATGGCAAAATATCCAAGGTGAACTTTATACCAAAACAGCTGGTCTCTCTGGAATAAAATAATAGTGTTTAATGACATATATTAATTGACACATATTTTTAGATTTAAAAATTAAACAGTAAGGAATATTTAAACAATGACTCTGGGAATTTCTGGCCTAATAGCAGCATATATCCTGTTAGCAGTATTATTACTTAGTATTAATTTATACTCCAAATGGTCATGGCAGCTTAAGGGTATGACCATTATCATTACATCGGTTTTTTTTATCGTTTCCTATTTTTCATTTCCACCATTACTAGGCTGGCCAACAAGTCAGAAATTACCCGCGCATTTCAGATTACTTGCTACAGAAGTACACCAACCTGACAAATTTACAGGAGAAGAAGGGTCTGTTTATCTGTGGCTGAAAGAAGTCGAGGATATCACCTCTCGTGTCTCACCAAGAGCATATGTGATACCGTATTCCAGCTTGTTACATGAAAAAATTATCAATGTTCAAACAAAGATTGACCGCGGAATCCCACAACTGGGAGAATACGAGGAGAATATGATGAGGCAAGAGGTGGTTGATTCATCAGAAATAGGGCAAAAGAGTCTAGATATAAAATTTTATGATCTGCCGGACCCCCTATTTCCCGATAAATAAAACATGATAAATAAAAATTCAATAAGTTGAGAGAATAGATTAATATTATGAAGAACATGAAATATCTGATTTTTGTGGTGTTATTGCAACTATTTTTAACCACGGCAATAGCACAGGCCTATGCACCCAATCATATCACCGACGACATGGTCGTCACTTGTAAGCAATCAAGGGACAAACAGGTTTTGTCCTGTCATTATAGAAGCAGGACTGCAGCTCCTGTTCTGTCTATATCAGCTGAATACGAAAATACAAACCTTCTTGTCAAGGAAGGGGATTCCTACCCTCATCCAGGCGAAATCACTGCGATACTATTTCTTGTCGACACCAGTGATCCCGCACGACAAAATGTCATCGACAAAAATATTGAGCATATTAAGACGATTTTGTCTTCATCCAGAGATTATCATCGTTATGGTCTTGCCAGCTTTGATAAGGAATTGCAATTAGAAGCCCCGATTGGTTCAGATATTACAACCATTAATAATGCAGCAAGAAAATTGAAGGCAACTGGTAGCACAACAGAATTGTACAGAAATATGCTTGAGGCCATCGTACTATTCAGAGATATTGATGCTGCCAGAAAGTCGATCTTCCTTTTCTCCGATGGGCTGGCAGAAGATAAAGCCTATTTTCATAATGATGTTGTTAATGCGGCAAGAAAAGCAGGAATTATCATAACTAGCATCGGTTATCCGAGATCTGTCGCACAATCCGTCTCACTGCAGACCTTAAGAAGACTCAGCGAAGAAACCGGGGGCATATTTGTAGAGGCCAATTATCAATTTGATATCTCACCCAACTTTTTAGATCAGCCTTTTGCCAGTCTTGATAATGGCGGAGGCTTCAATATTCCATTGGGAAAAATAATCAACAACAGGGTGAATAACGAAACAAATATCATACTCAATTTTGAAACAGATATCGGTTCTACGGCTATTCCTGTGCCCGTTGTATTTATTTCTCCGTCTGTAATACAGATGCCAACAACGATTATTCAGCAAATACCTGCTATCAAAGAAAAACAAGACAAAAGGGAATTCCAGACAAGCACACCAATCCAGATTGTTTCGCAAGCACAAAGGACCAACCCGCTTGAGAACTGGCTATGGTATGGCATACCTATTGCACTGTTTGTATTAATAATTCTGACTATTGCCACTTTTTTCATATCATTAAGGCGGCAAAATAAAAATCAGGTAACTACAGTGAATTTACCTGAAGTAAAACCGTATGCCTTCCTGATAACTCAAGATGAGACAAAGGCAAGATACCCAATCACCAGAAGCACCTGTAGACTTGGTCGTAGCAAAAACAACGAGATCACATTAAGAGATACTTCAGTCTCCAGGCGTCATGCAGAAATTCATCGGGATACAGGAGATGAATTCACCTTAATTGATCTGAATTCACTCAATGGTGTTTTTGTTAACAATGAAAAAATTGGTAGATATAAACTGAAAGAAGGTGATGTGATAGAAATTGGGGATGTAAGCCTGAGATTCACGCTAATGCCCACAGATTATCAATTTGAAGAAGACACTGTTGTGCAAGATACAAGAGTACCGTCTGTACATTAATTTTTAAGGTATTATCCCTCCATGTGGCAAGTTGATTATCAAGCGCTTGCCTTTATTTCGCTTGCCTTGAGCCATTGATTAATAAGATCTATGCCTACTTTAAATGATAATTCAGGTATTTCTTCTCCAAACAAAGTATTTTCATTTTCATTGATCAACAAAAGAATATTTTCAGCCCTCACGCGACCTTTTTTATTCTGACACCGTTCTGGATAAGCCGCTAGCACCGCCAATGCAGCACCCAAAATATGCTCCTTGCCCTTATCGTATGAAACCTCATCCTGTTTTTTACTACTACGCGAGTTATTATTAAAATTCGTAGTGGGAACCAGTGACTTCATCACAAACTCCATTAAGGGTGACAATTCTTTTGGTAGTTCCACTCGACTTATTGCCGCCCATTTATAAACATCAATAGGAGTTGCTTTCCATTCATCTACTGGGCACTCCCGATTAAGAACAAAAAGCAATTCTTGTTCAACGCAATGTTGGGCATGTTCCCATAAATCCTGATATTTTTGTTTGGTCTCTTCATCACATAATGATGTTGAAACGTTTTCAGGATCCATTGAGAGCAGTAATGGAATTGCCTGATTTTTTAGATGCCAACTTTCTTTTACAACCCACATCTCATAGAGCTTTTGTTGTTCAATTCTATCTTCACCATAGATATTCTTCTCTTTCTGCCTCATATCCAGCGCCGGGTAACTGCTAGAGTCATCACTATCAATGTGGTAGCTAGGAGATATTTTAGATCGGCCAAATATATTTTTGATAGTGCTAATCAATCTATTTAATGTGTTTTTTGCAATCACCTTATGTTTTTTCTATCATAGTTAATTTCGAGGGACTAAGACCTGTTCAATTCACTCATAGGCAGCTTTATACAGGTTCCTGGTTATCAGTCCCGGTCCCATTTCCAGGCCCATTTTATCTGCCAACCAGGCTCTGACTGAGATGCTGTGTATTTATGTTCAATCCATAAATCACCTACTGCAATTAATTCATTTTCAAAATAAATTAATGGGATTCGATCACGAAGCCATGGTAGCACACCCTCATCCTGATATAATTTCTTTAGTTCATGTGTATGACCACGACCTGATGGCCTGATTTTTTCCCCACCCTGCCTATATCTAATTTCTACACTGTCACTTGAAATCATCTCTCTTCTGATACCATGGCCCTTACTAAGGTCTGCCTTTAGATAGCCTGATGTTAAGCTAAGTGTTTTTTTCAAATCCCAAATGGTTGTCGTTTTCACATCATGAGTAGACAGTGGTCGCATAACGTACAAGAATCCCCGGTAACGCCTGACCTCTACTCCTTCCCAATTGATACATGGATTTTTCTCACTATTAGCATGAATAACCTCATCATTGATCTTTTTAATAATCTGAGCATTAGGAATCTCCATGTGATTCCTTTTAATCCATGCTCTCAGGACATTCTTTTTTCTGATGAGAGATAACTTACCAAATTCAGTTAAATTAACTTTTGACCATTCATTTCCACATACAATCTCTAAATCATTTTCTGCGATCTCATTAATAAGACTCCTTGCCTCAGCCTGGTGTCTTGTTGCACGACGAATTGTCTTT